>JACTVF010000142.1 GCA_019695435.1 Methanoregulaceae archaeon
GCGAAGAAATACGAGGGCCACGTGGATATCAAAGGCGCCGGATGTGCCGATGTGAGTTCACGGGTGCGGGAGATCGAGCGTTCCTGCGGCGGCTATGCGTTCTACACGCCCTCGTCTACCTATCACGTTTTCCTCCCGGGACTGACCGGCGGCAAGATGTCGTCGAGCATCCCGGAGAGCCTGATCTCGTTCTACGAGCCTGAGGCAGCGGTGAGAAAGAAAGTGATGAGCGCCCTTACCGGTGGCAGGATGACGCTTGAGGAGCAGAAACGGCTCGGTGGCGAACCGGAGAAGTGCACGCTCTACCTCCTCAACATGTTCCACATGGTGACCGACGATGCACAGCTTGCCGGGATCCACCGGAAATGCAAAGCCGGGGAGATCACCTGCGGGCAGTGCAAGAAGGAAACCGCAGACCGGGTCGTGGCATTTCTCAAGGATTTCCGGGAGAAGATGGACGTGGCAGCAGAGACGATCGAGGTGTGAGAAGCGATGGCGGAACTGACGTTAAACGAGAAGAGGCTGCTTGCTGCGCTGGCTGAAGTGAAGAAGACTGATGCGGAACATCTCGCGTCTGTCCTGAACGCGACCCCGGAAGCGGTTGTGCAGTGGGGGCACCTTGCCGAGGACAAAGGGCTTGCAAAAGTTGAAAGAATCACTAAAAAATCGTTTGAGTATACAGAAGAAGGGAGAAAATATCTAAAGAATGGTCTTCCAGAGGCCCAACTCTATAAAAAAATCAAAAGTAAACCCGATTCCAAAATTGCCGAATTTCAGGAAGATCCTGCTTTTAAAATAGGGTTTGGGCAGCTCAGGAAGAATGGACTTGTCAAAGTCACAGAGAACGGTACTATACAACTATGTGAGGTTGCCGTTCGAGGAGACGACTACATTCCTGACAAGGACAAAGGACATGCTGGATCCATTGAGAGAGACGAAGCCTCGCTAAAAAATCCTTCAGACAAAGATCCAAAGACAAAAGAATTTATCAAACGCGGGATCCTTGCCGAATCCGAAACCGTCCGGTATGCCATTTCCATCACCCCCGCTGGACTCGCTCTTGTACATCAGGGCCTCGACCTCCGCGAAGAGATCGGCACGCTCACCCGCGACCAGATCCTCTCCGGCGCATGGAAAACCGCGAGCCTGCGCAGGTACGACATCCACAAACTGCCAAAGACCGTCTACCCGGGAAAGTCCCACCCGTACCAGCGGCTGATCGACGAGATGCGCCAGATCCTCCTTGAGATGGGATTTACCGAGATGCACGGCGGGATCGTCCAGAGCGCGTTCTGGAACTTCGATGCGCTCTTCCAGCCGCAGGACCACCCGGCCCGTGAGATGCAGGACACGTTCTATCTCAAGGAGGAAGCACCGCTTCCCGAAGGATGGGAGTGCCTCCGCGACATGCACGAGCATGGCGGGAATACGTCGTCCACCGGTTGGGGCGGGAAGTGGAATCCCGATAAGGCAAAACAGTGCGTGCTCCGGACCCACACAACCAGTCTCTCCATCCAGTATCTTGTCAACCACCCGGAGCCGCCGGTCAAGGCATTCTGCATCGGCAGGGTGTACCGCCGCGAGGCAATCGATCCCACGCACACTCCCGAGTTCGAGCAGCTCGAAGGGATCGTGATGGACAAGGGCGTCACGTTCCGCCACCTGCTCGGGTTCTTAAAAGAGTTCTACCAGCGGATGGGCTTTGAGGACGTGCGGTTCCGGCCCGGGTTCTTCCCATACACGGAACCTTCTGTCGAGCCCGAGATCTATGTCGACGGACTTGGCTGGGTTGAGATGGGGGGGGCCGGTATTTTCCGACAGGAAGTCACCGCACCATGGGGTGTAACGTATCCTGTGCTCGCGTGGGGTCTCGGAGTGAGCCGGGTCGCGATGTTCCGGCTGGGCTTAAAGGATCTCCGCCAGTTATACCAGAGCGATCTCGAATGGATAAGAAACAGCCCGGTCCATGCCCCGGCAAAAGTCGGGCGGAAGGCGTAACATGGCGATTATCAGTCTTTCCTATAAGTACCTCGAACGGCTCACCGGGACCGACAGGGAGACGATCCTCAAGCGCATTCCGATGATTGGCTCCGAGATCGAACGCATCGAGGAGGATCACGTGGACGTCGAGTTCTTCCCCAACCGCCCCGATCTCTTTTCAGTCGAAGGCGCGGCGCGGGCGATGCGGGGATTTCTCGGGATTGAGACCGGCCTCCCGAAATATTCGGTAAAACCCTCAGGCATAAAGTTCACCATCGACCCGAAGCTGGCTGACATCCGGCCCTGCCTTGGCTCTGCGATCATCAGAAACGTTTCCTTCGATGACGAATCGATCCTCTCTGTCATGGCGCTCCAGGAAGCGCTGCACTGGGCAGTGGGAAGGGGCCGGAGCAAGGTGGCAATCGGCATCCATGACCTCGACACCGTAATACCGCCGTTCCATTACACGGCTTCCCCGAGGAGCAGGAAGTTTGTCCCGCTCGATTTCACCAAAGAACTCACGCTTGAGGGCATCCTTGCCGAGCATCCGAAGGGCAGGGACTATGCAAAGATCGTGAAGGACTTCCCGCTCTTTCCCCTGATCACCGATGACGAGGATCACGTCTGCTCGTTCCCGCCAATCATCAATGGCGAACGTACCCGGGTGACGACAAAAACCAGGAACATCCTCCTCGATGTGACCGGCACCGACCAGCGTGCGGTCAATGTCGCGGCAAACATTATCTGCACCGCGATGGCAGAGGCCGGCGCGACCATCGAGAGCGTTGAGATAAACGGCGTCGCGGCCCCCGACCTCGCTCCCACGGAACGCACGGTGAGCGTCCGCGAGTGCTGCGACCTTGTCGGCGTCGAACTGACCGCCCGGCAGATGGCAGGACTGCTCGAAAAGATGCGGTTTGGGGCCCAGCCGGTCGGGACGGACCGGGTACGGGTGCAGGTGCCCTGCTACCGGGCCGATATCATGCACGACTGGGACCTCTTTGAGGATGTCGCAATCGCCTACGGGTACGAAAACTTCGACGTCCAGATCCCCCCGACGTTCTCCATCGGGAAGGAACACATGGCAACCACGGTCGCCGGCCAGGTCCGCACGATCCTCTCGGGGCTCGGGTACCTGGAGATGATGCCCTTCACGCTGACAAACGAGCGGGTGCTCTACGATTACCTGCAACGCCCCCGCTCGCCGCATGTGCTGCACCTCATGCACCCGATCAGCGAGGAGTATACGGTGGTAAGAACGGAGATCCTGCCGCTCCTGTTGGAGATGCTCCAGGTCAACCGGCACCGCGAACTCCCGCAGCGGATCTTTGCGACCGGCGATGTTGTGGCCGATCTTCTGACCACGCAGCATCTTGCCGCCGCAAGCACCCATCCGGCAGCAGACTTCTCCGAGTCCTACGCCCATGCGGATGCAGTGCTCCGCGAGCTTGGCATCACCTATACCGTCCGGGAATCAAACGATGACGCGTTTATCGATGGCAGGAGAGCCGATATTATCATCTCGGGAAAAAAGGTCGGCATATTTGGCGAGGTTCATCCCGCCGTGCTTGCGGCATTTGAACTGGAACACCCGGTCGTAGCATTCGAGCTCGATATCAGAGCCGTACCGGGATACCCCTCCCATTAAGATACTCTTTTACTTCGTGAACGGTGAACTCGCCGTAATGAAAGACGCTTGCCGCAAGGCAGGCATCCGCTTTTCCTTTAGTAAACCCGTCGTAGAAATGTTCGAGTGTCCCGACACCGCCGCTTGCGATCACCGGGACGTTTGCCGATTCCGAGATCGCCCGGGTGATCGCAAGGTCAAAACCGTTTTTTGTCCCGTCGGTTTCCATGCTGGTGAGGAGGATCTCCCCGGCGCCGCGTTCCTCGGCTTCCTTTGCCCAGCGTACGGCGTCGATCCCGGTCGGCTTGCTCCCGCCGTAGATCACCACCTCGTACCAGCAGGTCCGGCCATCCGCGAGTCTGACCGGGACCGCCGCCGCATTTTCGGTGAAATTCCGGCGGACGTCCATGGCGACCACGATACATTGCGTCCCGAATGACTCTGCTCCTTTCGTGATCAGTGACGGGTCGTGCACGGCAGCCGTGTTCAGGCTCACCTTGTCGGCGCCGGCCCGGAGGATCTGCTGGATATCGTCAAGCGACCGCAGGCCTCCCCCGACCGTGAGCGGCAGGAAGAGCCGGTCGGCAGCACGCTGGATCAGGTCGATGATGATGCCGCGTTTCTCTTTTGAGGCGGTGATGTCAAGGAAGACCACCTCATCTGCTCCCTGTTCGTTGTAGCGCTCGGCCAGTTCCACCGGGTCGCCGGCGTCCCGGAGGCCCAGAAAATTTGTCCCTTTTACGACCCTGCCGTCCTTTAAGTCCAGACAGGGGATGATCCGTCTCGTGAGCACCATTTCATTCTTGTTTTCTCCTGCAAGGGCTATTTACCTATCTCAAAATCCGCCCTCCAGTCATCATTGTGCGGAGATTGTGCGGCGAAGTTTATTGTGCATTGGTCGCCCTAATGAATGGGTACGTAATGAACCGGCGCCTGCCATTTGCGGGAGCCCTCAAGGAGTTTTTTATGAGTACCGGGAAACTGAAAATTGACTGGGCGGCACAGTACATGCCCGTGCTGGCTACTATACGAAAACAGTTCGAGAAAGACAAGCCTTTCAAAGGATTGACAATCGGCATGGCCCTCCATGTCGAGGCAAAGACCGCAAATCTCGTCCAGACGCTTGCCGCCGGGGGCGCAAAGGTCTACATCACCGGCTGCAACCCGCTCTCCACGCAGGATGATGTGGCAGAGGCCTTGAACGATGTAAAGAATGTCCACTGCTTCGCAAAGCGCGGGTGCACGGTCGAAGAGTATTACGCGGCAATCGAGCAGGTGCTCGACGCGGCGCCGTCCATTACCATCGATGACGGCATGGACCTCATCCACTACCTTCATACGAAAAGGCGCGAGCTGCTCAAGAAAGTGATCGGCGGCTGCGAAGAGACGACGACCGGTATCCACCGGCTCCGGGCAATGTCGGCGGAGAAAAAACTCGAGTTCCCGGTCGTCGCGGTCAACGATACGCCGATGAAGCGGTTCTTTGACAACGTGCACGGGACCGGGGAGAGTGTGCTCGCATCGATCATGATCACAACGAACGTGCTTATTGCCGGTAAGTATTTCGTCGTTGCCGGGTACGGGTTCTGCGGCCGGGGCCTGGCAAAGAAGGCTCACGGCCTCGGTGCCAAGGTTGTCGTCACAGAGGTCGATCCGCGGCGGGCGCTTGAGGCGCACATGGATGGCTACCACGTCATGACCATGGACCAGGCCGCGGAGATCGGAGACATCTTTGTCACGACCACCGGCAACACGAGCGTTATCGGCAAGAACCAGTTCGGGAAACTTAAACCCGGCGCGATCCTCGCAAATGCCGGCCACTTCAACGTCGAGATTGATATTGCGTGGCTTGCAAAACACGCGGACTCGACGGTCGAGCGTGACGGGATCATCACCTATTTCCTCAAAGGAAAACCGGTCCACGTGCTCGCCGAGGGCCGTCTCGTGAACCTCGCGACGCCAAAAGGAATGGGCCATCCCATTGAGGTCATGGACTTAAGTTTCGCGCTCCAGGCGCTCTGCACCCGGTACATCGCGGAGAACGGGGCATCGCTCAAGGGAGGGGTCTATGAAGTGCCGCAGGAGATCGACGAGCAGGTCGCACGGCTCAAACTTGCATCGCTCGGTCTCTCCATCGACGAACTGAGCGCGGTCCAGAAAAAATACCAGTGCAGCTGGGATATCGGGACCTGAAAAATCCCCCTCATTCAATCTTCTTTTTTTACGTCCGTTTTGGTGCAGCGTCGGGTTTGTCGATACGCCGACCCTATTCCTCCCTGAAATTCAAGAGGTGGTCATGTCCCCGGTTTTATGGGATACTTCTGGCTCCATTGTTCGCGGATAACGATCAATGCCCCTGTGACAAAAAGAGGAACGGCAAGCCAGAACTGGCTGCCGAGAGGATCGGAAAAGACGAAAAGCGAGGCGATGCAGCCAATGAACGGCGCTGCCGCGTAAATGGCTCCCGCCCGTGCCGCTCCCATGTCGCGCAGGGCAACAATAAACAGGATAAGCCCAAGGCCGTAGGAGAAGAACCCGGTGAGGAGGGCAAGTACGATCAGGTCAGTACCCGGCAGGGGCTCCCCGAGCGCGATCACGAGCACCGCCGC
Source organism: Methanoregulaceae archaeon (assembly GCA_019695435.1). Classification (GTDB taxonomy): domain Archaea; phylum Halobacteriota; class Methanomicrobia; order Methanomicrobiales; family Methanospirillaceae; genus Methanoregula. Next base: position 6,217 of record JACTVF010000142.1, read on the forward strand.
GACGCTTCCCCCAAAGAGCACCTTGCACAGGGCAATCAGCCCGGGGGGGTACGCGGAGATATGCGCCATGCAGTTGTTGTCCACGCCCCAGAAAAAACCGGAGATAATGATACCGAGCGCACCAAGCGAAAACCCAAGGAGGTTCTCCCCGTTCCAGCCCAGAAGGATGCTGCCG
>JACTVF010000143.1 GCA_019695435.1 Methanoregulaceae archaeon
CGAGCCGGATCTGCATCTCGGTCTCGTCAACCTTGATCTCGTTGACCAGCCTGTCAACCTTGTTGATGAAGAGGACCGGGCGGACCTGTTCCTTCAAGGCCTGCCGCAGCACGGTCTCGGTCTGGGGCATCGTGCCTTCGACTGCATCGACGAGCACGACAGCGCCGTCGACCGCACGCATCGCACGCGTCACGTCGCCGCCAAAGTCCACGTGGCCCGGCGTATCGATCATGTTGATCAGATAGTCCTGGCCCTCGAACTCGTGGACCATCGATACGTTTGACGCATCGATGGTGATACCACGGGCCTGCTCCTCCTCATCCGAATCCATGAAGAGCTGCTTGCCCGCAAGTTCCTCGGAGATAATACCGGCACCCGCAAGCAGGTTATCGGACAGGGTGGTCTTACCGTGGTCGATATGCGCCACGATACCGATATTTCTGATATGCTTGGGATCCTTCATGAGCTCTACTACGCGCTCAACCGTTTTTTTGCCTCGTGCCATGAAAATAACCTCAAAAAAAGATGTTTAGCGGGCGGATTTTGCGATCCGCTCTTTTTCTTCCTTTTTCCCGACAGAGTAACATTTCGCGTCACCCTTTGAGGCTGCGATCAGTTCATCGGCAAGGACCGCACTCGCAGGCTTCTTGCTCTTGCGCGATGACTTATAGACTGCCTCAGCGAGGAACCCGATGGCGGAATCGACACGGCGCATCGGGGAGGTGTCGACGGCTTTCGGGACGTTAATGCCACCATATTTAAGGCGGACTGTCTCTTCCCGGGGGCCGGTGTTCCCGATTGCCTCGACAAGCACTTCGATGGGGTTTCTCTTTGTCTTCTTGTTGATGAGCTCGAATGCATCCCGCACAATCCTTATTGCCAGCTCCTTCTTGCCGGTGTTATTCTCGGTCTGCATCAGGCCGTTGATCAGTCTCTCGACGATCATCATATTGGCCTTATTGAACTCCTGGCGTGAGAACTTGCCGCAGGAGTGGGGGATGATCTGGGGGGTGAGATTTACGTACCGGATAAGGCTCGGGTCGGTAACCTTGACTTCGGACACATCCCACTTATTGAAGAGCAGTTTCTTTGCCTGGGGCTTCGCCTCGGTTGCGGCTTCGGTTTTTGCTTTGGCTTCGGTTTTTGCTTTTACTTCTGCTTCTGCCATCACGATCACCTGCGCGGCTTCTCCTTCCTGCCGATGACCATTTCATGGAGGCAGACATTGTTCACGCTCGTCACGACATACCGGACCCCCGGGATATCTCCCATGGATCGGCCCAGACGGCCGCCGATGCCCTCGATCTCGACCTCGTCATGCTCATCGATGAAGTTGATGGCACCGTCGCCAACCGCAAACGCGGTGACCTGCCGGCCATTCTTGATCAGCTGCACGCGGACGCATTTCCGTATCGCCGAGTTGGGCTGCTTGGCCTCAACACCGACTTTCTCGAGCACGATACCCCTCGCCTGAGGAGCGCCTTCCAGCGGATCCGACTTCACATCGAGGTTGAGTTCGCGGCGTGCGTAGTTCTTGTCGCTCCACCGGAATTTTTTTGAGTCCCGAACCAGTTTTCTGGCTGCAAATTTACCCTGTCCCATTAAAGAGCCTCATTTCAGTTGTTTTCGTGGTTATCGATAACCCACACTGAGATATATACTAAAGCGGGGAACCGATTTATAAATTGTGGCATCCACCTGCCAGTCTTATACTATTATCCCTCACTCGTAATAATATTATATCCTCCCGCCGCCAATCTTAATGGCAATGACCGTCGCGATCTACAAGGAAGTCCAGATCGATGCAAGCCACCGGCTGCTCCATTACAAGGGGAAATGCGCGAACCTCCACGGCCACCGCTGGAAGATCGAGGTCTGGATCGAGGGCGAACCCGACGCGACGACCGGTATCCTCGTCGATTATAATGTGATCAAGCAGACCATCGGGAAGTACGACCACCAGATCATCCTCAACTGCGACGACCCGATGGTCGCCTGTGTAGAAAAGTTCCAGCACGTGATCACGACCCCGGGCGACCCCACAAGCGAACTGCTCGCGCGGATCCTCAAGAGCGATCTCGAGGAGATCTGCCGGACGCAGGGCATCACGGCGCACGTAACGAAGATCCGGGTCTGGGAATCGCCGAACTGTTACGCCGAGATCGAAGAATGAAGATCGCCGAGATTTTTACGAGCCTCCAGGGGGAGGGGAAAAACCAGGGGAAGCCCTGCCTTTTTATCCGGCTTGCGGGCTGCAACCTTACCTGCCGCTGGTGCGACACCGTGTACGCGCAAAGTGGCGGGACCGAGGTGAGCGGCGACGAGGTTCTTGAACAGTGCTGGCGGCAGAACCCGCACCTGGTCTGTATTACAGGAGGCGAACCACTGCTCCAGAAAGATGCGCTCCTCTCCCTGCTCTCCTCCCTCCACAAACGCGGGACGGCAGTCGACATCGAGACGAACGGCACAATCAGTTTCACGGAGCTGCAGCCGTACGCATCCATTTGCATGGACGTGAAGTGCCCGTCTTCGGGGGAGACAAGCGACCTCCCGCTCCTCGCCGCAATCCGGCCTGAAGACAGCGTGAAGTTCGTGGTCGGGAACAGGGAGGACTGCGAGTACGCGCACCGGGTGATGGAGAGTCACCTCATCGCCGGCGAGATCTTCTTTTCACCGGTCTATGGCGCGGACTGCCGGCCCCTGGTTCAGTATATCCTCCAAAACAACCTGCCCGTGCGGTTCCAAGTGCAGCTACACAAGGTGCTCGGGGTGAAATGATGAAAGCAGTCTGTCTCATCTCCGGGGGCATGGACTCGTCGACCCTTGCCTATCTTGCAAAGAGCAAGGGTTACGATATCCTTGCCCTCCACGCGAACTACGGCCAGCGCACGGAAAACAAGGAACGGGCCTGCGCGAAAAAGATTGCCGGACTGCTTTCGGCACAGGACTTTATCGAGATCGACCTCCGGTACTTCGCGCAGTTCGGGGCGAGCAGCCTGACCGACCCAACGATCGCGGTCGACCGGTTCGACCCGGCCCGGGCGCACATCCCCAACACCTATGTCCCGTTCCGGAACGCGAACCTGCTTTCCATCGCGACCAGTTTTGCCGAAGCAAAAGGGGCCGGGGCGATCTTCATCGGCGTGCAGGCGCTCGACTATTCCGGGTACCCCGACTGCCGGCCGGCGTTCATCGACGCCTTCCGGCGCGTGATCGAGCTCGGGACAAAAGAGAGCTCCCACATCGAACTCTTCACGCCGTTTATCCACATGACCAAGATCGATATCCTGAAGCTCGGAAAAGAACTCCGGGTCCCCTACGAGCACACGTGGTCATGCTACCAGAACGAGGACCGGGCCTGCGGGACCTGCGGCTCGTGCCATTTCCGGCGCGAGGCGTTTTCCGCGCTCGGCGAAAAGGACCCGATCCCGTACGAGGTGGGATAAATGGAAATCTTCCGGGGCAGGCGCCTGTGGATAGAGAATACGAAGGTGAAACTCCCAAACGGCCTTGAGCAGGAAAAGGTGATCGTGCACCCGAAAGGAGCGGTCGCGATCCTGCCGGTCACAAAAACCGGGTACAGGCTCCTGCGCCAGTACCGGTACGCGATCGGCCAATATATCGTTGAGGCCCCGGCCGGGACCATGGAAGCGGGGGAGGACCCGGCAGCAACCGCGCACCGCGAGCTCATCGAGGAGGCCGGTGTGGCGGCAAAAACGATGATCCCCCGGGGCTTTATCTACACGACACCCGGGTTCACCGACGAGAAGATCTGGCTCTTTGAGGCCCGGGATCTCGTACCCTCCCGTGAATATGAGAAAGATGCCGATGAGGTGATCGAAGTGATGGATGTCACACGAGAAGAAACGGAGACGATGGTGAAAAATGGCACCATCTGCGATGCAAAGACAATCTGCCTGATCCACCAATGCCGCGAGGGATGAGCGTGCGCGTCTTTCCCGTCGCTGCCGGTCTCGCCTTTCTTGTGGTGCTTGCCGCGTTTGCCGGATGTACGAGCAGTACTGCCACGGCAACACCCACGTATTCCGTGGACAGCAACGGCGTCCTCTCGGTCACCTGCGCACCCGTCACGACAAACGAGACCGTGATCTTTGCAAACGCGACCTATACCGAATCGAAGATCGTCCTGCACACCCAAACCGGAGACGTGGTCACGTACCTGAGTTCCCCGGAGCACCCGAAGGCGGTGATGCTGTACCTGCCGGGCGCCGGGGAGAAGATCTCGGGCCACGCAGAAAGGATGGTAACCTACGCGGCGGCCGGGTATGCCTTCATGTATCTCGACTACCGGGGCCGGGGCGGGGAGACGGCAGGCTATCCGTTCAACCCCCAGACAGACTACGCGAAGTTTGAGAACAAGGAATGGCCCGAGTATTACCTGACCATCTGTGACATCTCGCAGGCCCGCGCCATGCTTGCCACCCGGTTCGGCGTCCCGGTCTATGCGGTTGGGGGCAGCAACGGCGGAAGGTACGCGGCAGTAGCAGCAGGTGTAGACAAGAACTTTGCCGGTTATGTAGGGATCTCCACCGCCGACTGGGGGCTCAAAGACGCAGTCCTTGCGCAGGGCGGATCGGGAGACATCCTCCGGTTTGCCACGTCGCTCGAGCCCAGCACCTACCTGCCGACGATCGCCCCGCGCCCGGTCTGGATGTTCCACAACGCGACCGACCCGATCATTCCCTTTGCACAGGGACAGGCCCTCTTTGCCACGGCACAGTCGCCCAAGACATTTATCGAATTTTCCGGCGACCACGGGATCAACCCGGATGTCGATCCCCGGCTTATAGCACAATGGGCGCAAATTTATGGTACACAAACATGAATAGGTACTAGCTTTAGGAGAGGCTGAATTCCGCTCATGACAGAACCCGGGGAGATGGATGACGCGCGTAAGCGCTACGAGTTCAAAAAGACGCTCGAAAAGCTCGAGGCACAGGAAGGGGACGGGACGGAACTCATCACGCTCTACATCCCCCCCGACAAGCAGATTTACGATGTCACAAACCAGCTCAAGGACGAGTACGGCCAGTGCGCGAACATCAAGAGCAAGCAGACACGGACCAACGTCCAGAGCGCCATCTCCTCGATCCTCTCACGGCTCAAGTACTACAAGCACCCACCTGCGAAAGGCATGGCGGTTTTCTGCGGCACCGTCAAACTCTATGGCGACCGCACCGATCTCCAGTGCACGGTCATCGAGCCGCCCGAGCCCCTCAACCTCTACATGTACCGGTGCAGCTCGAAGTTTGAGCTCGAGCCCCTCAGGCAGATGCTCGAGGAGAAGTACGTCTACGGCCTTCTCGTGCTCGACCGGCGGGAGGCGTACTGGGGGTTCCTGCGCGGCAACCGTATCGAGCCGATCGGGGGGTCAACCTCCACCGTACCAGGTAAAATGCGAAAGGGCGGCCAGTCGGCAGCCCGGTTCGGCCGGCTCCGTGAGATTGCCATCAACGAATTCTACACCAAGGTCGGCGAGCGCTCGAGCGCGATCTTCCTTGCCGAGAAGAACTTCTTCGAGCGGTTCAAGGGACTGTTGATCGGCGGCCCGAGCCCGACAAAAGAGGAGTTCGAGGCGGGGAACTACCTCCACCACGAGGTCCAGAAGAAAGTCATCGGCCTCTTTGACGTCGCCTACACGAACGAGGATGGCCTGCCCGAGCTCGTGGACGCTGCAAAGGACGCGCTCTCGGGTATGGAGGTCGTCAAGGAGAAGTCCTTCATGGAGCGGTTCTTGAAAGAACTGGTGAAAGACAACAACGGCCTTGCCGCCTACGGGGAGGAGAGCATCAGGAAAAACCTCGAGCTTGGCGCGGTCGACACGCTCCTTCTCTCCGCAAACCTCAGGAAGTCCCGGCTCAAAATAAAATGCCAGAGCTGCGACTACACCGAGGAGCGGACCGTGAGCATGCCGGTCGGGAAAACCGTCCGCGACATCGAGCTTGGCACATGCCCGAAGTGCACCGCGCCGCTCGTACTTGACGAGGAGATCGATATCATCGACGAACTGGCAAAACTCGCCGATCTCTCCAGCGCAAAGGTGGAGCTGATCTCGGACGATTTTGAGGAGGGCTCGATCCTTTTCTCGGCATTCGGAGGAATTGCCGCCATCCTCCGGTACAGGACGGGATACTGATGGTTTTTGACACCACGACAACCATTGCAAAGGCACTTGCCGACTGCACGGGCACACAGGACGTCCAGCTCACCGATGGGGGGGAGCACGCGGACCTTGCCTCGACCATAGCGTTCGGCCTTGCCAAGCAGAAGAAACAGGCACCGGTAAAAATAGCGCAGGAGATCGTTGCAGCGCTCAAAAACAACAAAGACCTCGCAGACCAGGGAATTACCGTAGA
>JACTVF010000144.1 GCA_019695435.1 Methanoregulaceae archaeon
AAATTTAAAACAGGAGTTACAAGAGTTAGAATTAAGTATATGTTTAAAAATGAAGTTTCAAATGAATGGAAATATTTTAACTCATATAAAGAATGTGATGTTTATTTTGATTTGGGGGATGGAGCCACTCGTTATTTTCTGAATAACAAACAAAAGAATGAACATAATAAAAGAGTTGGAACTTTAAAATCAAAAGAGAATTTAGTAGTTGTATATGATATTCAAAGATGTTTAAATTCAGAATGGAAAAAGAGATCATCAGAATTTGTACCAAAAACAATTAACCAATCAGAATTAGAAAAAGCAATGGAAGAATATAATGATTTTATGTATGAGTAATTTATATATCCTAGGATATATATTTAAAGATTAGGGCAAACTGCAACCCAAACCGATCCAGAATTGATAAATGTAATACTAGCCCAACCATTAACACTATTTCCTAATAAAATAGTTCCACTTCCACTAGCTCCAATAACAGGAGAACTTCCACCAGTAACTGTAAAAGTAACACTTGTAGTAGGAGTTAAATTTGTAAACAAACTACTATCAGAGTTCATAATAAAGATTTCAGCTCCTTTAGGTGTACTTGAAGGATTAGGTAAATTAATAACTAAAGATGCTAAACTACAATTTGTAATATCTGTATATAAGTAAACCAAACTATAAGGTGAAGTGACAGCTGTGAAATCAACAGTATGTAAAACTGGAGGAGCATAACCTGAAGTCCAACTAACAACACCACTTCCATCAGTAGTTAAAAATTGACCATTACTTCCAGTTGCAGCATGAGGTTTAATGCTTATTCCATCACCAAAAATATTACTTTCTAAATTAAGACTACCATTACCACAGCTTAGATCAACATTGAAACCATATAAACTAAGAGTGAAACCATTTATATCAACAGCTCCTGCATTATTTGAGATGTGTAATTCACCAGTTCCATTATTAAATATATTTAATCCAGAAGTACCATTATTTGTAATATCTAAATCTCCATTACCTCCATTTGTTAAATTTAAACCATAACCAGTATTATTTTGTTGGATGTTAAAATCTTCAGCTAAAGTATTAATTAAAGATCCAGCACTTAAATTTAGGCCACCATCACTAAATCCACCACTTCCATCAGCAACTTGAACAGCTCCACTACTTCCAACACTGCTACTTCCTCCAACAGTAGCCCAAGATGTATTTCCAGCTCCATCAGAAACTAAAGCTTGTCCAGCACTTCCACTACTTCCACCAGGTTTAATACTTAAATTACCACTACTTTGTAAATCAACATCACCACCAGTAGCTTGTAAAGTTAAATTACCAGTTCCATTATTTAAAATGTTTAAATTACTAACTCCATTATTTAAAACATATAAATCACCAGCTCCATTGTTAACAACATTAATACCATGAGCTGAAGAACTTTGAGTAATATTTAAATCTTGAGCTAAAGAATTATTAATGACTCCTCCAACTAAAGTTAATCCACCATCTTTAAAAGCTCCAGATCCATCTGCTGTTTGAATATGATTTGTAGCACCAACACTATTTCCACTTCCAGTAACAGTAGCCCAACTTACATTCCCAGATCCATCAGTTTTAAGAAATTGACCATTAGATCCACTAGCTCCATTAGGCTTAATGTTAAGATCACCGTCACTAAACACATTACTAGCATTTAATTCTACGATTTTTGCGTATTGAAAAGACATTTTATTATAAGATTTCAAATTCTTATTATATTTTATAACCCAAAATTTAAATTTTAAAACCATTTATAAATAATCAAAAATCCCAAATTTTGAGATTTTCACCAACATCAATCCTCCAACTATAAGCAACAAAATCAATTATCGATCGTCATTTTTTATCATCCTGGCTATATACTCATGAGCATATATTTTAAATTTAGCTAAGATGAAATGTAAAATTTAAACCTTATTTTACTTTTTAATTACATTTGATTTTACAACAACCATATCTGAGTTTTCAACTTTAGTTTCTAGTTCAGAAATTTTAATAGTTAAGTTTTTAATATCAGCTTCTAATTTAGAAACTTGATTTTTAAGTTGAGTATTTTCAGCAGCTGTAACTAAAGGAGATACTTTAGAATTAGTAGTTAATGCAGCTCCCCAACTAACCACTCCAGAACCATTAGTTGTTAATTGTTGACCAGCAGTTCCATCTACAGTTGGTAAAGTATAAGCAGAGTTAACTCTAACTTTATCAACTTCTAATAAACCAATATTTGAGTATTCAAATGACATTTTATTATAAGATTTCAAAATCTTATTAAAAATTAAAAATATGCTTTCTGGTTTAGATTTAGAAAAATATTTACCTGGAGTGAATGTTATTAAGTATACTGACTTGGAGAATTTTAAAAGAATTGAAGATGCGATCTACTCAAAAGGATTGATAATGTTATATCCTACTAAATCTTCAACAGTTGGTCATTGGTGTTGTTGTTTTAAAAATAAGAATATTATTTACTTTTTTGATTCGTATGGTTATATTCCAGATGAGCAATTGAATTGGGCTACAGATAATGCTAAAAAAGATTGGGATTATGATATTTACAGAAGACTTACATATCTTTTACATAGATCTAAGTGTGAGATTGATTATAATCCTTACAAATTCCAAGGACCTGATTCTGATGTTTGTGGTTATTGGTGTTTAGCTAGACTTCATAATTATAATTTAAATGCTGATCAATTTAAATCCCTTTTTAAAAAAGTTAAAGGTTTAGAATTAGATGATTTAGTAGTCGCCTATGTTAAGAATTTTCTAAATTAAAATTAACATAAGAAATAAAATATATCTTAAAATGACAAATACAAATAATTTAACATTTGCTAGAGTTAATTTTTATGATAATACAGGTGTTATTCTTAATAATAAAGATGAAGTTGTTAGAGCAATGACTGAAAAAGAAATACTTACTTCTATGTCATTAGAATTACAATCTAAATTAGCTGAGATTAACAAATTAAAACTAGAAAATGAAAAATTACTTAAGGTAGATGGTTATGATCTAATTTTAAACTTAAAAGAAAAAATTGAGAGACAATCTACTTACATTGAATATTTAAAAACTATAAAATACGAATCAAATAATCGAATTTAACATAATAAATAAAATATATCTTAAAAAGATATATGATGGATATTACAAAATTAACTTTAACAAAACAGATTGTGCAGAAGACTTATGTAGAGTTTCATTTAAAAGTAGAATGGGATAATAAAATTTATGAAGAGAAACCAGTCACATCTCAAGATTTTGGATCAAGAGGATTATCAGTTGCTAAAGCTAAGAAGATACAAATTCAAAAGATATTTACTAAAGAAAAGAAACATAAACTTATTCAAATTTTAAAATATTTAAGAGATAAGAAAACTTTATGTATTCAAAATTTAACACCAGTTTGTTATACAACTTGTGATTCACATCCACCTGAAATTCATAATTTAAGTTTAATATTTGATCAATTTAATTATGTCAACTTCTTTAACAATTACACTTATTTAATTATTATTAATATCTATTCAAAATCAGAAGAATCAACTATCTTTACAGAAAAAGATTTAGAATGTGAGCAACAAGAAGATTTAGAAGAAGTAGAAAAGAATCAGTGAATATATACTCATGAGTATATATCATTATAATCTTAAATTATAATAACATGATTTTGTTTTCTGAGATGACATACATAGGATCCGTTTTCTTAACAAAATACCATCTTGATTTAATTTCAAATATTTTCTTTATTTGTGGTTTAGATAATCCAACATATTTATTTAATAGATTTTCATTATGATAAGCAGAACCAGATTTAAATACAACTACAAAGTCACACTCATTTAAATCAACTCTAGTTTCTTTTCCATTCATTGCTACATGATTACAAGTTAACAAATAAACATTTTCACTTCTACCAGTTTCAGCTAAGTTATCTTTTAATTTATAAACTTTTGTTTTAATTTCTTTATCTTTAATATTTTCAATATCATCAAATATGACTAAACTATCTTTAAAGTCAGAAGTATCCATATCACATTCTAAAAATTCTTCATCTAATGGAATTCTAACTATAAATTTAAGTGCCTCAAATGCTGGATCTGAATCTTTTTTAGAAATTAAAAACACTCCATTTTTAGGAAACATTTTATGGTAAAGCATTGCATATTGGCTTGCAAATACTGATTTACCAGCTCCTGAAATACCTGTGATCAAACCTGATTGTCTTTGTCCTTCAATTTCTTGAGGAATAGGAAATAATTGTAATGGTGATTCTACGATATATTCTTTTGCTTTTTGTAATCGGTAATCTGCTTTTGCTTTTTCATAGTATGCTAAATATTTTTCTGGATAAATTGCTGATTTATGACCTTCAACTATTCTATAAACATCATCTATTTCTTCATCTGTTAAATTAAATCCTTGTTTAGGGAATCTTTTAACTTCTTTATTTTCATCTGGATGATAGTATATAATATAATCTTGTGACTGATTCCTTATTATTGCTAACGGTAAACTTGATTCTCTCGTTGATAACATTTTACTTACTTACTTTATATTGTATAGATAATATTTTTATTTTATATTTTATTGTTATTATATTTTAGAATTAAATTATTCTACTGGGCTGTTCCATCTTCTCCAACTTTCAGCAATAATAGACATAGCCATTCTTGTAACATATTGTTTAGGTGTAGGTTCTTTTCCACGAAATGTATGTCTATGAGATACTAAATAATCTTCATAACTTCTTCCATTAGTATCAACATATTCTTCAATAACCATTTCTCTAGCAGCAGTCATATTTGTAGCAACGAATTTATTATATTCACTTTGACCTGATCTAGTTGGATAATCACGATTAGAAACTGATCCTGGATGAGAAGCTAGATATTGAGGTGTATGATAACCATATCCAGCCATGTGAGCTAAACTTCCTAATTCTTCATGACCTAATGCTCTAGCTGATCTAGAAACAACTCGATTTGATTTAACAAAATGATGAGCTTTCTTTGCAACTCTAGCAATATCTTCTTTAATTCCATAACCAGCTAAATGTGCAGCAGCAGCCAATTCTGGATGACCTGATGCTAAAGCACCTCTAGAAACTAAACGGTTTGATTTAACAAAACTATGAGCTTTCTTACCTAAATTAATTAGTTGATCAGTTCTTCGCCCAGCTCCTTCCATATTAGCTTTCTCTTCAGCAATTTCTTTTAATCTGTTTTGTAATTCACGATTTGACATTTCATACTATATTTTAAATCTTAATATAATTTAGTTTTTTAATTTTGCTTAAGATTTTAATTTAATATTAAAAATAAGAATGCAGAGTAAAAATAATATTGAAACTAAAGATGATCAAATATACTATAATATTAGTATTGTGAATAATGATTTAGTATCTAAAGTTGTAAACTTTCAACAACAGTTAACTGGAAATATTATTGATGATCCAAATGATTATTATCTAAGTTGTATAAGATTTTATTTGAATGGAACAAGTATGCCTTTATTTTTATTTCCTAATCCAAGTCCATATTATGTTTCTTTAACATATAAAACTTTCTCTGCACAAGCAGCTTTAGCTTATGTGCCTCAACCAACTAGCATTTACCCTCAACCAGTTTATGAATATCAATACTTTGCAGATTTAGTTAATACTGCTTTAAAACAATGTTTCACTAATTTAGGATTAGCTTCTGGAGGAACTTTACCTGTTGGTTCTGTAGCTCCTTATATATTGTATAATCCTAAAACTACTAAATTTGAAGTTTATGCTCAGATTGCTAATTATGATGAATCAATCACTTATCCAATTTCTTTATATATGAATGAATCTTTATTTGCTTTATTTAATAATTTTTGGGTTCAATATTATGGTCAGAATTTACCAACTCGTCAAGATTATAGAATAAGAATTTTAAATTTATATGGTCAAAATTCAGCTCCTTTAGATCCTAGTGTTCCAACTGGGTATTATCGAATGGATCAAGAATGGATTAATTTAACTCCTTTTTGGGAACCTGTTAGTATTGTATTCAAAACTAATAGAATGGGTGTTAGATCAGAATATATTCAAGGTGCTAATTTAACTACTAATTTAAATTCAGCTGTAAATCCAGGAACTGGTATTCCTTATGATAATGTTATGACAGATTTTATTCCTGCTTTTGGATATGGAGATGCTGCTGGATGGAGAACTGATTTAACTTACTATCCAACTTCACAATATCGATTAATTGATCTTTTAGGTTCTCAAAGTAATTATATTGATTTATCTATCTTTTGGAAAAATCAACAAGGAGTTGAATATCCTTATGTTATCTCTCCAAACA
>JACTVF010000145.1 GCA_019695435.1 Methanoregulaceae archaeon
GGACTTAAGATCCAGTCCCGCAGGGATTCATGGGTTCGACTCCCATCCCTCGCATAGGTTCTGTTTTCCCGTATTTGTTTCCTGTTTCCAGCGATGGGTCGGCGCTTGTCGGGGGAGTCCTTATCGGCTTATACAGAATACACTCCTGTATGACGTTAATCAAAAAGCACCGCGTACGGACAAAAAAATCCCTCATTGACACTTTGCCGGAGATGCTTGTCTCAGCCCTTGCCAATCACGAAGATTTTGTGGTGACCTGCGAGACCGATGCTGAAACGAAAAAGAAGTCGCTGTATGTGATGACCGGGGATCTGATCACCCCCGATATGCTTGCCACCTTCAAGCAGCAGATCGAGCGCAAAAAAGAGGAGGGAAATACGATCATCACCCGGGACTGGAAATAAGGCACATACAGCGCCGAGCCGGAAAGACCTTAACGTTTTTTATTGCCTACTGTTTGAGTCGTCAGTCCCGATGATATGGGCCACCCGTCCCACGCGTCCGTCCCGGAGCCGGACCTTGATGCCGTGCGGGTGAAACGAGGCATTTGTCAGGATCTCTTGCACGACCCCCCTCGTCAGTCTTCCGCTCCGCTGATCCGCCTTGAGGATAATATCAACCGTGCAGCCGGGACGTATGACGTCGCGGCGCTTTCCGCTGGGAGGCAGCTCAGGTTGTTTGTCCATGGAAATGTTCTGAATAGGTTCTGAAAAGAATACCGGCCTGTACAGCGATCAATTGTTTTTGAAGTGTGATTAAAAATTATGAGCTCGTCGTGGGTGCATCGTACGACCCGATACCGGACTCGATCCAGCCAAGGGTGGTCACCCACCCATGATTTTCTCCCTGCATTGTCAGCACGGTGATCCGATTTTCATATGCATTGGACTCCGGTATAACGATGGTCCAGGAATTTGTCGCCTCAAGACTTGCGCTGATGCTCACCCTTGCCGAAGGTGCGGCTGTATAATCGGCATAGGTACTGGTGAGATACTCAAAACACTCCGGATTACCTTCGGTTTTTGTATCGCTGGCGGGACATGTCACCGCATGGATTCCCTGTATCGGGCGGAACACGGCCGCATTCTCAACGGGTGAACGAGTATCGATCAGATCATGCGACGACGCGTTCACAATGAGGGTAACCTCAGACGTCTGTACACTCCCATTAACAGCAGGCTGCCCGATCGTCGGGGCAGAGATTTTCAGGAGTGTTGCCTTACCGGTATCATAGAGCGTGAGCGTCCAATTGCCGGGAACCCCGGAGACCTTCTGGCTGCTGATCTGTGCAACTACCGGGGAGTTCCCTTTCAGGTCTGCAGGGACTGGTAAAAAGAGCGTAACGTTAGAAATGACGGTGTCCGTCGTAATAATGCATGTATATGAATAGGTTCCGGTAAGCGAGTTCCTGTATGTCATGTCAATGTATGACGTGTAGAAAACAAAGGCAACAAAAATAATCAGAATGAGGATAAAGCATCCCAGCGTGATTTTAATGATCTTATCCATACTCTTCCCCTTTGCGCCGGATGTATCGCAGGAATGCCGGTGTAAGGCAGCCCCGGCTTCTCCGGCACGACAATATACTATTCCGGGACATAAACAGAAAAAACATTGTATTTCCCGACAGAGTCCCGGTGACTTCCCTTGAAAACAGCATGACTATATGGTCCGGCGCAGATCTTATCTGCATGGACCGCCGTCCCGCTCTCGTGCTCGCAAACATTCAGCTTCCCGAAGGACGCAGAGCGGACATCACGATCCGGGATGGCCGGATCGTTCATACCGGCGCCGGGGAGGCAGCCGACGTGATGATCGATTGTACTGGCCTTTTTGTCCTCCCGGCTGCAGTCGATGTCCATGTCCACATGAGGGGCGGGAGCCAGTCGGCAAAAGAAGACTGGACAACCGGGAGCATGAGTGCCCTTGCCGGGGGGGTGACCGTTGTCGTCGACCAGCCAAACGCGATCCCGCCCCTGACGACACCGGAAGCGTTTTTGGCCCGGGTTCGCGAGGCGCAGGCGCATTCGTTCTGCAGTTTTGCAATAAACAGCGGCGTCACCCCGGACACTCCGATTGAGGCGATGTGGGCGGCAGGGGCGATGGCCTTTGGCGAGATCTTTTTTGCCCCTTCAAGTTATGGCGAGGCACTGGGCACCCCCGAACTTTCCAGTGTGCTTGGTCGTATCAGGGCTCTCGAAGGACTGGCCACAATACACGCGGAAGGTGTCACTCCCGGTGAGGATACCGGTCTTGCCACCCACGATGCCCTGCGCTCATCCGAACACGAGCGGGAAGCCGTGCTTGCAGTGCAGGCCTGTAATACGAGCGACTGCCGGATCCATTTCTGCCACATGAGCACGGCCAAAGCGATCGATGCCGCAAACGGATCCGTGGAAGTGACCCCCCACCACCTCTTCCTCTCCCGGGAAAAAACCGGGGATTCCAACTCCCGGTTCAAAGTAAACCCCCCGATCAGGAACGAGAGGGAGCGAAAGGCACTCTGGGCACGGTGGGACCGGATCGATATGATAGCTTCCGATCACGCCCCGCATACAATGGCTGAAAAAGAGATTCCGTTCCCAGATGCCCCAGCCGGGGTCCCGGGCGTAGAGACCATGGTGCCTCTGCTCATGGCCGAAGTGCTCGACCGGCGGATCACCCTGCCCGATCTGATCCGGAAGACTGCAATCGCGCCTGCTGCCCTCATCGGCATTCCCCCGGCAGGTTATACACCCGGTAACCGGGCGGACTTTGCGCTCTATCCTCAGTCTGCGGTAACGGTGGAGCCGGAAATCCTGCACAGCAGGTGCGGCTGGACGCCGTTTGAAGGGTACCGTGCGGTCTTTCCCGAAACAGTAATCCTTGGGGGCACCGTCGTGTACCGGGACGGGGAGTTTTCCCGCGGAAACCCGGCCTGGTTTGCCGGTAAAGGATATGCTCCGCAGACGCGTCAGGTGTGAACCATATAGACTGCTCCAGGAGCTGTCTTCCAGACTTTGTTGTGAGAGGTTAGCAGATGACCTCTCAAAGTCCCCCTCACGAAACACTAAAGACCCCGCACGACAGATGAGAAAGGGTGCCGACAAAAGCGCACCCATAGGTCCCCGGGTGATCGATTGGCAAGCGCCTGGATATGATCCATGGGACAACCCGGGTGCGCGACAGGCATCGCCCGGCTGAGGGTTTTATCCACCGGTGAAGGACGGCAGCAGCCACTGGTGATCCGCGTGTGTTTAAGCCGGGCGACACTTCCTTACTATGAAAGGGTGTTTCATGTCCACGATGGCAGATGCGCTTTTTGATGATCATGACGGGACACTTCTTGTGATCGAGGTCTCTGCCGGTACAAAATCAGATCTCTTTCCTGCAGGCTACAACACATGGCGAAAAGCAATTGGTTGCCGGGTTGCGGCACCTGCGGTGGAGGGGAAGGCAAACAAAGCGGTGATCAGGCTTATCAGCACCACGATCGGGATGCCTCTCTCTGCCGTTTCTATTGTCTCCGGCCTCACGTCGTCCCAGAAGAAAGTGAGGATTGCCGGAATCACCAAGGCGCAGCTTACCGGACTGCTGTGTTCTGAAAGTGACAGGAAATAAGCCGGGGGATCTCTTCAGGATACAAACAGGGCACTGTTTTTCTCAGGAATCATACAAAAAAGGTCTGCGAACGAACCTACACTTTAAGTAATTCAACATATTATATAAAATATATACCTATGATCAGGCATTTCATCTATCGCATGATACATGGGAGGGCGTTTACGTGTATTCACCTGATACTACCAAGTACCTTATTCACATCAGCCTCACCGCAGAGGGGGTGGTCGAGAAACCTGACGTAGTCGGTGCCATTTTCGGGCAGACTGAAGGGTTACTCGGCGAAGACCTTGACTTGCGTGATCTCCAGAGGACCGGACGTGTCGGAAGGATCGACGTCCAGATAGCAAGCAAGAAAGGCGAGACAACCGGAGAGATACTGATCTCTACCTCCCTTGACCGGGCAGAGACAGCAATTCTTGCCGCGTCGCTTGAGACCATCGACCGCGTGGGCCCCTGTGTCGCACACGTGGCAGTGAACACGATTGAGGACATCCGGGTCAGCAAGCGTAAGAAGATTGTGGAGCGTGCAAAGGAGATCCTTATCGAACGTTTCGACGACGGGACGATAGACAGCGACGAGCTCCTTGATGATGTCCGCCAGACAATCAGGGTCGAAAAGATCAGTACGATCGGCGATGAGAAGCTGCCTGCGGGTCCCAACGTCCTTGAGTCGGATGCAATTATCATAGTTGAAGGGCGGGCTGATGTCATCAATCTCCTGCGGTACGGCATCAAGAACGCGGTGGCCGTGGAGGGAACCAACATCCCCAAATCAATTGTCGACTTCTGCGAGAAGAAAACCACGACTGCATTTTTCGATGGTGACCGGGGTGGGGAACTGATCCTCCGGGAACTCCTTCAGGTGGCAGACATCGATTACGTTGCATTCTCCCCCCGGGGAAAGAGCGTCGAGGACATGACCAAAAAAGAGGTCATAAAGACGTTGCGGAACAAAGTGCCGGTTGAGTATGTCCGTGACCAGTACTTCGAGGACGCAGCCGAGCTCCCGGCAGACCTGTCCCGGCCGACCCGTGCGGTGCCTGCTCCCGGTGAAGGTGATCGCAGTGACATGACCAGCCGGGCCGGTGCGGGACAGAAGAGGGCAAAAGAGAGCGTTCCTAAAGTGCCGGTTACGATCCGGGATCATATGGAGGACGTAAAAGGCAGGAACCTCGCCAGGTTCCTGAATGAGGACATGGCGGTCATCAGGGAGATCCGATCCGAAGAGGTGGAGAAAGCCATGGAAACGCTGGATGTACCGGCGGCCGGGCTCGTGGTCGACCGCGCTGTCGATCAGAAACTACTCGACCGGCTGGTCTGGAAAGGACTTGAATATGTCGCAGCAAAAGATTTTAAGGGAATTATAAAAAGACCTTTAAACATCCGGTTGATGAAAATGAGCTCGTAAAACCGGGCTTACACAAATTTATTTATGCAAGTTGTGCCCCATGTAACACTTTGGAGTGGCAATATGCACAAGGAAGAACTTATCATCCTTCACAAGGTACTCTACGACGTCAAGGACTATTTTGAAGAAGCAAACCCGGATCTGAAGTTTTCCCAGTATAGTGCCCTGAAGATCACCCCGTCCCAGCTGCACAAGAGCAAGCTTGAGCACAAGTATGCCATCTTCGTGCTTGGGAACGAGATTGCAAATGCGATGAAAGACGTCGATTATATCTCATCCTCCCGGATCTCGGCACGTATGAAAGATCTGGCGGAAAAGACGCTCAAGGAAATGGAATACGCCTGAATTTTTGTTACTTTATTAATCCCGGATTAGTGTGTAATGCCGGGGAATTTGCGGGAAGTCCACCTTTAGTACAGACCGTGGCCGGCACCGGGAAATTTATGTTATGCCCTATAAGGGCAGAATTTCCTGCGGGAGCATAACGCTAAATCCGAAGAGATGAATCCATCATGTATGCGCTACTTCCCTGATCCGGACCGGGGACTCGATACCGGTGACGTTAACCGGGCGGTCGAGGCTGCATTTGCCGATCATGGGAAGGGGCTCGTGCAGATGCCGCCCAAGATCTACATTACGTTGCCAGCCGGGGATTTCCGGACGATGCCGGCGTATCTTCCCTCGCTGGGGATTGCTGGGGTAAAAGTCGTCAATGTCCATCCGGACAACCCGAAGGTAGGGCTTCCGACGGTGATGGCACTCACCATTATTCTCGATACGACAACCGGCAGGCCGACGGCTATCCTGAATGCGACCCGGCTCACGGATATGCGGACGGGGGCCGCAGGGGCGATTGCCGCAAAATATCTTGCGCCCGGAAAGGAATGTGTGCTCGGGGTCATCGGCACCGGCCGGCAGGCAGAAGGGCAGGTACGGGCCACCGCGCAGGAACTAACCCTGACCAAGGTTCGGATCTGGAGCCGGAATCCCGCCCATGCCGAAGCATTTGCAGGACGGCTCACCCCTCTTGACGCGGAAAGCGTATCCATCGAAAAGGCCTGTGATTGCGACGTGCTCGTCACCACAACGCCGTCTCGCGCTCCTATCATTAAAAGTGAATGGATACATGCGGGCACGCACATCAATGCGATCGGCGCCGACGCGCCGGGAAAAGAGGAACTCGATCCTGATATCCTGCAACGGGCCCGGGTCTTCGTGGACGATCCGGCGCAGGCATTTCACTCGGGGGAAATAAACGTACCCATCAGCAGGGGGCT
>JACTVF010000146.1 GCA_019695435.1 Methanoregulaceae archaeon
GGGGACAACCCGGTTACCGCGAAGGCCATTGCCCGGGAAGCCGGCATCTTGAAAGGCGGGACGGTCATGACGGGTAAAGAGTTCCGGGTGCTTTCGGCCGAAGCGCAGGTTACGGCCGCAAAAAGCCTTGACGTGATGGCCCGCGCCGAACCCATGGACAAGTTCCTTCTCGTGCAGGCACTCCAGAAGATTGGTGCGGTCGTGGCCGTCACCGGCGACGGGACAAACGATGCCCCGGCACTCAAACACGCGGACGTGGGGCTTGCGATGGGCATGGCCGGTACCGAAGTAGCCCGGGAGGCAAGCGACATTATCCTTCTCGACGACTCCTTTGCTTCGATCACGAGTGCAGTCTGGTGGGGTCGGGCGCTGTACGAGAACATTCAGCGCTTCCTCCTCTTCCAGCTTACCATCAATTTCTGTGCCTGTATCCTTGTCTTTATTGCGCCGCTTCTCGGGTACCCGGAGCCGTTTACCATTCTTGAGATCCTCTGGATCAACATCATCATGGACACGCTCGCCGCGTTTGCGCTCTGTTCGGAGGCGCCGCATCGCGGACTGCTCGACCGGAAACCGATTCCACGCGACGCCCCGATCATCACGCCGTTTATGTGGGTCTCGATCGCGATCACCGGCGCCTTTCTTGTCATCAGCGGCCTCCTCCAGCTCGGTACCGGGTTCCTGGGAGGAAAAACCGATGTGGAGATCGGCACGGTCTTCTTTGCCGCATTTATCATTGCCACCGTGATAAACGGGTTCAACTGCCGGGCGATGGACGGGAAGATGCCACAGTTTTTCAGAGGCAATCCGACGTTTTTCCTCGTCATGGGTGGGATTGTGCTTATCCAGGTTCTCATCATCCAGTTCGGCGGTGCAATCTTTGGTACCGTGCCGCTCACGCCGGTAGAATGGGTGACAATCGCGGTTGCAGCGGCGGTACCGGTGCTGGTCATCGGGTTTTTGATCCGGTGCGCATTCGGCTGGTATGGTGCGGCCAAAAAGATCCCTGCGGTTGCATAACCCGGATGCCAGCCTCCCCTTTTTGCACTGTGAGTGCAAGGGAACGATCCATTCCCATTATCCGTTACCGGTAAATACCTCATCGTACCTTATGATACCATGGAAGACCCGGGCCGGGCCGGCAAGGGATAGTTACCGGATCTGCCCCGGCTGTATGAGGTGGACTATGGAAAAAGTTCAGTTACCAAACCAGGCCCCCGCAGCGCCGATGCCCGTAGTGATCGCCGGCGCGCTCGTGAAGGGAAAGGTGAACTACCTTGCAATCGGTGCATTCGGTGTCATGTCCATGCAGCCGCCGCTTATCTATATCGCATCCATGAAGGCCCACTTTACCAACGCCGGGATAAAAGAGACCGGGTACTTCAGCATCAATGTGCCCTCCGCAGCTCTTGTTAAAGAGACCGATTATTGCGGGCTCGTCTCGGGACGCGATACCGACAAATCCACGGTATTTTCGGTGTTCTATGGGAGGGAAAAGCACGCCCCGCTGATCCGGGAGTGCCCGGTAAATGTTGTCTGCAAAGTGGTAAAAACCCTGGAGTTTCCCAACAACGAGGTCTTCATCGGAGAAGTCGTCGAATATTACGTGGACAAGACCTGCCTTACGGACAACACCCCAGACGCAAAAAAGATCGACCCGCTGCTGCTCGCCGGCCGCTCGTACCGGAAACTGGGGCGGGTCGCCGGCACGGCTTTCACCGCAGGAAAAGCCCTCATAAAAAAATCCTGATCCTCTTTTTTGCCGCACCGGCACAAGGTTCGCGCAAAGGGGGATCGTGACGATGCGGTACGGGATTTGCCAGGGGCTGCATGCCTTCCTTTGCCGTTTTTTAGGGGGAAAGAAGTCTTTGGCTCGGAAGAAACGTACTGGTTCTTGCGGTTCTTAAATCGCCTGTTAACGTCTTCGAGGGAGAGCCAGTCTCCCCATGATGTCCATCGGACCGGCTGAATGGTTACCTGTTACTATAAGGAGAGCGCTGCACCAATAAGTACCATAGGCAAGTCGTGTTGCCGCCGGATGCAAAGATCGGGTATCCCGAATTTGAACGTGATGAAAAGGAGAAGATATTCACAATTATGGAAAAATCTGGTAGTGATGCCGGCGAGAATTGCGTTGCAGCACTTGAAAAGAAGGTCAATGAGATGGAAGCGCTTGTGGAGGGACTCACGCAGGAACTTCTGGATCTCAAGGCCATTAACATGGAGATATCCAAGCATACCGAAGAGTGCAGCCTGCAGGAACTCAAATGTATGCAGATGGCGGTCCAGGGTACCCAAGTGCCGCCCGGCGCTGTTGCTGTTGGTGGGACAGCCCCGCAGGGTAGCATGGTCATGGTGAGAAGTGGTGCCCGTGATGAGGATGCTGAGCCCCAGCCCCCGGCTGAGACGGCAATGGACATGATCATGCAGACAGATGGGACGATGAAACTTGAGCCCCGGCGCGGAAACAAGAACTGCATCGTCGCTTCAGTAGGCTATGGCACCTCGGCAAACTATGGCAAAAACAAGAAAGGAATATCAGTCAAGCCCAGGCAGAGCAAGCTCATCTGTGCAGTTGAAAAAAACTAGTCCAAACTGTCTGATTCTACCAAGTAGGGATCTGCATCAGGATCCGGATCTTTGCACATCGTGAGGGCACGTTCCGGGCCATTGAACGGGGCGTCTGCCTGTTATGAATCATAACAGTGATTATCTAGTTAATAGGAGTAAATCATGGAAAATCTGACAGTACAATATTACGATGAAGGTCTTGATTTTGCCAATCTTGGTCAGTGTTCAGAAGCAGTTGCACCTTTTGATAGAGCGATTGCCATTAACCCAGATTACACCGGGGCGAAACAGATCGGGAAATTGCATTAAAAAAACAAACATGACCGCCCTTGTGTTAATTAAACGGCAACCTGTTTCCGGTTCCCCTGATCCTGTAACCCGGGCTACAGATAGACATATGAGGCCACGAAGCAACTCTTGCCCGTTACAAGAATGCACGGGAACCGGTGTCACCGGCCGGGGGGCGACATCTCTGCGAACAAACCATGATGTGGAGATATTGTAATCCCCGGTTATGAGTGCATAGCACCCGATGGGGCAGACCGGGAGTACGAACGGCTTTGCCGGAATACCAGAAACGAAAATAAAAACAGTGAGGTTTGAAATGTCACAACAGCTTGGCGGACAGCCAATTATCATTCTCAGCCAGGGAACAACACGAAATCGCGGGCAGGAAGCCCAGCACTCGAATATTATGGCTGCAAAGGCAATTGCCGGCGCGGTCCGGACCACCCTTGGTCCCCGGGGTATGGACAAGATGCTTGTCGGCTCAACCGGGGATATTGTCATAACAAACGATGGTGCGACAATTTTGAGTGAGATCTCGGTCCAGCATCCCGGCGGGAAGATGATGGTCGAAGTCGCAATGACCCAGGATGACGAGGTTGGAGACGGAACCACGACCGCAGTTGTCATTGCCGGTGCCTTGATGGAACAGGCAGAAAAACTGCTCGAACTGGGAATCCACCCGACCGTTATCTCCCAGGGATACCGTCTGGGAATGGAAAAAGCCCTTGAGATCACAAACTCCCTTTCGTTCAAGGTCGATCCGACCGACAGAAAGACACTTATCAAGGTCGCCGACACTGCAATCACGGGGAAATCGATCGAATCGGTCAAGGGGAAACTTGATGGCATCATCGTGGATGCTGTCATGGCCATCGCAGAAAAGATCGATGGGAAATATGTCGCCGATGAAGACGACGTGATGATCAAGAAGCAGAAGGGTAAGTCAATGGATGATTCCGAGCTCGTCCGTGGTATTGTCCTAGACAAGAAGCGTGTAAGCGAGGGCATGCCAAAGAAGGTCACAAAGGCCAGGGTTGCACTTATTGCGACCCCGATGGAGATCACAAAAACTCAGGTAAAGGCCAAGATAAAGATTACGACCGCTGATCAGATCTCCGCATTCTCCGGACAGGAGCGGGATACCTTGAAAAAACTGGCCGATTCCGTGATCAAATCAGGTGCAAATGTCGTGCTCTGCCAGAAGGGCATTGCAGACCCGGTCCAGTTCTATCTTGCAAAGCACGGCGTGTATGCAGTTGAGGACGTTCCTGAAAAGGATCTTAAGTATGCAGCACGTGCACTGACCGGAAACATCGTCACCAAGCCAGAAGACCTGACGGCAAAGGATCTCGGGCATGCCGAGGTTGTCGAAGAGGACAACGATATCGACATCACCCGGATATCCGGGTGCAAGAACCCCAAGACCGTCAGCATCCTGCTCCGGGGCACGAGCGACTATCTTCTTGACGAGCTGGAGCGTGCGGTTGTTGATGGCACCCGCGTGGTCATGGATGCAATCGAAGACGGCACGTACGTGGTTGGCGGCGGTGCAGTGGAGACCGAGCTCTTAATGAAGATCCGAAATTACGCTGAGACGGTCGGGGGACGGGTACAGCTGGCAATCGAGGGATACGCAACGGCCTTTGAGACCATCCCCCGTACCCTTGCAGAAAACTCCGGATACAACCCGATCGACAAGCTGGTCGCACTCAAGAACTCCCATGCGAAGGGGGAGAAGACGGCCGGCCTCAACGTTTTCACAGGAGAGGTCATTGATATGCTCGATGAGGGTGTACTTGAGCCGCTCCGGTCCAAGCGCCAGTCCATCCAGAGCGCATCTGAGACCGCGATCATGCTCATCCGTATCGATGATATGATGATCACACAGTCTAAAAATCCCGCCGCCGGACAGATGCCGGGCATGTGATGATCGTTTTATCATTTTTTTGCTCTGTAGAAATCCCCAAATAAAAACGAGTTGTACCGACGAGACCGAAAGATCTAAGGTACATTGTCTCCTTACCTCAATGTGTGCACAAAGAGTCAGGAGACAATTAAGAAATCTGCGAGCCGGAATATCAGGTTTATCCTAGCCGCCATTTCTATCGTAAAGTCCACGCCTCTCAATCCGTATTCCTGTAAATTTTCAAAGAAAATCTACAGCCAACACCAACTTCTCGTCCTGATTTTGTTCAAAGATTTCCGTAACCAGCACTACCGGGAATTCATCGAAAATCATTTTTTTCAAATTATTTCTCGGCACCTATGCAGTTGGTTCGAGGGGTGCATCCTGATACCTTCGCGGAACCGGGGATATCATCTCTGAATCGCCGCATATACCCAAACAAGAAGCGGGATGAGCGCCGGGACCTCCTTCTTGTACCGGGCATAGTCCTCTCCGAATTCCTCCAGCAGGTACTTCTCTTCCGTCCGGATCTTCCAGAGATAGGCGGCCAGTATCAGGAGAAATGCGATCAGACCCAGCGGTTCACCAATGATGATGGCCGTACCGGCTATCGCGAACGATATGCCGGTATAGATCGGGTGCCGCACGATACTGTACGGCCCGGTCCTGATCAGTTTGTGGTCTACCCGGATCGCAGGCATACTGCTCCAGTACTTCCCTAAATGCACCCGTGCCCAGACTGCAAAACCGAGGCCCATAAGGGTGATGATCGTGCCGGTCAGTCCAATGGCAAGGTCGTTGGGTATAGTCCTCTGGACCAGAAAGCCGGGCGAGAACTCGGCTGAGTAGAAAACACAGAAACCCCATACCAGCGCAATCACGATAAGCTCCCGGGTCCATCGGGAGGACTGCTGGCGTTTCACTGGCGACCGGGTCATCAATGCAGTGATGAGCCAGTATCCCCAGAAGACGACCCACGCAAGAGCGACTGCCAGGAAGAAGGTATCCACGATTGCTCTCCGTATCAGGTATACTGGTCTATGTCGCCGGATATTGAACCTTTGTACTGAACCGCCGCCTCCTGGCAATACGCCCTAGGTTCGGGCCCGATGTTGTACTGATTCTCGGCCCGCACGGTGCGATCTTCGTTTTCCGGAAGGAACGGAATTAATTATTTTTTCGAGGAGGACAGCCTTATATGAGTGGGGGGGTATTTGCCGAAGACCCTTCTGTGTGTTTGCGGCAAAAATACTGAGTTCTGCAAGAGCCGGTTTTTCCGTTTATACTCTTGCACCACCCCGGGGGTCCATAATTTCGCCGGAACCCAGTCGGTGACCACGGGAAAATGCCGGTGGTCTGATGGAAAACGAAGCCGGGTAAAGTGGTAAAAAAGGTGGGGGTCGTTATGGGGCCGGTGCCGTCGGGACCTGTTTTTTTGCTGCAAACGAGGTCACGATGGCAGCGATACCGATAACGATGGCAAAGATCCCGGCAATAAACGGCAGGAGCGCGGCCGA
>JACTVF010000147.1 GCA_019695435.1 Methanoregulaceae archaeon
TTTCCGAAAGCGGGCGCGTGATGTCGATAATTCTCATGGTTTATTCCTACTCCCAGCCGTACTTCCCGATGAGCGGCACAAACCGGACGCCTCCATGGTGCTCCTCCGTGAACCGGTCCCCGTGTCGTTCGATTACGACAAGATCCTGGAGTGAGCGGCCGCCCACAGGGGCAACAAGCCGTCCCCCTTCTGCGAGCTGTGCTTTGAGCGGATCTGGTATTTCGGGTGTTGCGGCCGTGATGATGATCCCATTGTACGGGGCGGACGGAGGATACCCAAGCGTCCCGTCACCAAGAATAATCTCCACGTTATCCGCACGGACTGCCACAAGGTTGGCGTGTGCATGTGCTGCAACCTTTTCAATGCGTTCTATTGTAATCACCTTTCGTACGAGGGTCGACAGGATCGCTGCCTGGTATCCGCTTCCCGCCCCGATCTCAAGCACGATGTCCATAGACGTCGGACGTATAAGTTCGGTCATGAGCGCCACGATGTAAGGCTGGGAGATGGTCTGCCCATTTCCGATCGGCAAGGGTGTATCCGCGTATGCATCGCGGTCATAGGGACTCGGGACAAAAATGTGACGGGGCACATCCCGTAGCGCGGCGAGGACCCGTGGGTCGCTGATGCCCCGTGCCGCGATCTGCAGATCCACCATCCTGCGGCGCTCGTCCGATCGCGGGTACGGGAGTGTCATGGATCTTGCGAAAAAGGACCTAGAACCCTGCCTTCTCTGCCACGTCGATGGTGGCATCGATCTGTTTCTGGAGCGCGTCGGGAAGACCGGCGATCTTGACGTCAAGGAACCCCCGGATGATCGTCGCGGTGGCCTCGTCTTCGTCAAGCCCCCGGGACATCAGGTACTCGATCTCTTCCTGTGCCAGTTTGCCGACCGCCGCTTCATGGGAGAGCTCGGTGCCGACAACCATCCCGACGATCTCCGGGATAGCGTGAATGATACCGTCTTTGAGGATCAGGCCCTTGCATTCGAGATGCCCCCGGGTGCCGGCGGATTTACCCTGGATATCGCCCCGGGATATGATCGTCCCGCCTCTCGTGATTGCACGGGTGATCAGTTCCGCACTTGCGCCTTTCGCCTCAAGGATCGCCCGCGAACCAACATCGATGTACGAGGTGGGTGACGCGATGGCAATCGTCGAGAACCGGGCGACCGAGTTTTCACCTTTTAAGGTCGCTGTCGGGTACATCTGGACCTTTTTGACCGGCTGCATACAGACGTAGTTTGACAGGAAAACACCATTCTCCTCCACAATGGACGCGCTACGGGGAAAGACCTCGATATTCTCCGTCCATGTGTGGATCATGGTGAAACTGATCTTCGCGTTCTTTTTGACGTAGAACTCAGACACCCCGTAGTGTGCGGCTCCTGCGCCCACATGTCCGCCGCTCGTGCAGCCCGAGATGATGTGGAGTTCCGCGCCTTCCTCAGCGATGATGATGTTGTGGACGTGCTGGATCGTCTCGCGCCCGAGGTAGAGACAGGCTTGGATAGGGAGGATGTTGCTTGAGCCTTTATGTGCAATGATTACGTAACCTTTCGGGTCGTTCTGTGCGGCAACGTACTTCGTGATCTCGTCTTTATCCTTTGAGACTGCCTTCCAGACATATTCCTGTAACCAGTCATGCTTCTCCATTGCTTTTTTATAGGAAAGGACCTCGATGCCCTCCTGACTGCACTCCGCATCGACAACCTCCTGATTCATCTGGAGGTAACTGCCACATCGGTTCTCCATGGAGAGGTCGATCCCCGACTGGGCGAGACGTTCCTGGTCCTCCTTTGAGATGCCCGGTGTATTCATGCGTGAGGACATTCCACACACTCCCTGTACCCGCGCTGCTTGATGTCTTTTAAGATCTCGCGGGGATTCCCGTGGCACTTGATCATGCCGTCGCACATCACGTGCCCCTTGTCCGCGTCAAGGTAATCGAGAATGAATCCCGTGTGGGTGATCACGAGGCCGCTTTTCGCCCGCTTTACGATCCGTTTTTCCTTTTCGAGCAGGGCCCCGATGGCGTTCCCGATCAAAGAGATATTTTCAAGGTCGACCCCGCTCTCCGGCTCGTCGAGCATCACAAACTCCGGGTTCTGGATCATCAGCTGGAGCACCTCGCTCCTCTTGATCTCCCCGCCCGAGAATCCCTTGTTGATATCCCGTTCAAGGAATGCACCCATGTGCACCGATTTGGCAAGGCCCGGGATGTCCACGGTCTTGTCATGCGAGATGGCCGTGAGGAGCTTCCCCAGTTTAAGCCCTGATATGGTGGGCGGGCGCTGGAAGAGCATCCCGATCCCGCGTTTGGACCGTTCGTCGGCGTGCATCGCAGTCACGTCCTCCCCGTTGAAGAGGATGGTTCCTTTGGTGATTTTGTAATTTGAAAAACCCATCAGTGCCATAAGAAGCGTGGTCTTTCCGGAGCCGTTCGGGCCCATGAGCACATGGGTCTCCCCGGCGCCGATATGGAGGTCGATACCGTGCAGCACCTCTTTGTCACCGACGTTCACATGAAGGTCTTCGATGTCCAGCATACGATTAACCGCATCAGTGTATGTCGATGTCTGCATTAAACGCTTTTTACTGTGCTAAGGGGGAGGGACGGGCCCCGGGAATGCGGCCGCCCCGCCCGCTCCCTGAGATCGATCGGTCCGACCAGTTTTTCTGCGGAGTGAGAGGTAGGGGGGGAGGGGGGCTACCTTTGATCCTGCTGTACGATCGGTCGCCCCGACCAATGTTCATGATCGGTCGGTCCGGCCTCTCATCAAGTACGATCGGGGCGACCACTCCGTTCCGTCTGAACCTTCAGTGGAAGAGAAGGTTACGGCACTGGAAAAAAAGAGGTCGCCCCGACCGATTTTGAGATTGATCGGTCCGACCAATTTTTTTGGGGGTGGGGGTGGGTGATCGTGTTGAGGGGGGTCTATATGCATCATCCGTCTCCCGCGCCCTCCCATTCAGCTAACCTCCGGGTTATACCCATCCGGCCCCATTCCAGCCTCCGATTCCCAGAATAACTACCAAAATATTCGAATCTATCGCAGGCTATATAATCTCCCTTATCATTTTTAGAATAATCACCATGAGCCTGGAGTTCTGCACGAAGGTTATGAGGAAGCTCGCGAAGATCGGGTACCAGAAGAAGGTCGCCCGCCGCATCGCGAAGATCTGCTTTGTCCTCATGACCCTGACCTGCGGCCTCTTCGGGCTCTTTGAGAAGGGAAAAGCACCGATCTACCTGATTGCCGGTGCCGGGGCAGTATCAGCGGGTGCCCGGGCCGGGATCTTTTCGCCCGCCATCTCTTTTATACGTCGTTGACCGCCGGTCCGGTCGTCACTGATTTGTCATACATGACAGCGTAAGCTCCAGCGATCATCCCCGCCGCTCGGGATGATTCTGCACCGGGCCGGCGTTATGACCTCTCCAGGCGAGCGGATGCGCTTGCCTTCCGGCACTCATGAGAATACCCCGGCCCGGGGTCACCGGGCATTACCCACAATGGAGGAATAACCCTATGGAGACCATAACCACTGAACAGGACGTGATTGCGCCGGGTGCGATTGCATCCGGTGCCTCGTACAGCAACCGGATTAACCCCTGCGGGATCGTCGCAGGTGAGACAACCCTCATTATCCGGACCGAAAAGGGAGGTGAACTGACCCTTGGCCCGGAGAACTACACCCGCTGCAATGCGATCATCATTGATTCGATGCGCATCTTGGAATGCCTCAGATACCTGCCGGTGCTCGTGCGCAAGTCAAGGATCCCCCTCGACCTTATCGGGCTCCGGGCGGACGGGGCACTCATTATCGAGGTGGTCCGCTCCCGCACACCCCTGCCGGATGCGCCCACGGTCCTGCGGCAGTGCAGGAAGGAGGTCGATTACCTCCGGGAGATGAAATCCCCGTCGCAGGCCCGGAAGATGCTCTGGGTCTATTCGCCCCAGTGCCGGTGGAGGTTCTACGATGTGTTCCCCGGCGGTATCTGGCTGGCGAAGGATATGATGGAGGGAGATGGGAAATGAAAGATACTTTTTTCTTTGTACTCTTGGGGGCTGTCGCCCCCGCCGCACTGGCATACCCGTGTAGCGACGACTCGCGAGAAGAGAATACAGAAATTGGCAATTTGTACCAAAGCGATTCGTGTTGTTCGTTCGATTGCCCAAAAGAAACGGAAATAATCCCGTTTCTCTCGGGATTTACGAAAAAATTAGGCGTATTGAGAATCCTTGCAGCAAGTGGTTATGAGAAAAGTGCGCCAATTTTTCACTATAATTTTTACACATTCTGTCTAAACTTATCCACCCATCGTTGTGCAGCTAATGCGATATAATCCTCACCGGAAACTGCAGATGCCCCCGTCCATAATCCAAACTTTGCGGCCTTCTTACACACCATTATAAGGACCTCTCCTATAGACAAAACTGTTCCTTTTAGTCCTCTAGTCGCGGCATTCACACCAACAAGTACAAGACCTGGAACTATCTTCTCAATTGCATATTCTAGTTCTTTATCAGCAGCATGTTCCCCAATCGTCCCAAGTGACTTGGCCACCGCCATAATAGCTTCCACGAGGCCATTAACACTGGAACGCCTAAAGACCTGTTCAAGGGCATCGGCTATACAGCCTGTTGCTTTCTCGAATCCATTATCAGCAGCATGAACACCAATCTTCCCAAGAGCCTCAGCTACCCGGCAAGTTGCATCCTCCAGTCTTTTATCAGCGGCATGGATACCGACAGTCTCAAGGGCTTCAGCCACTTGGTCAGTTAAATCCTCCAGTCCAATATCAACAGTATGAATACCAATTTTCCCTAGAGATTCAGCTACCCGGCAAGTTGCATCCTCCAATCCTTTATCAGCGGCATGGATACCAACAGTCTCAAAAGCTTCAACCACAAAAAATGCCGCCATATCCAGTCCGTTATCCGCAGCATTCTTACCAACCATCCAAAGAGCGTTAGCTACCTCAAATGTCTCTTCATTTAGCCCCCTATCAGCGGCATGTTCACCAACATTTTGAAGGGCAACAGCCACATTGTAGGCTATATCATCTAACCCTTTACCGACGGCATCCTCCCCAGCCTCCCCAAGGGCTCTAGCTACCTCGGCGGTTGCATTCTCCAGTCCATTATCAGCAGTATTCTCACCAACCATCCAAAGAGCGTTATCTACCCAAAATGTTGCTTCATTTAATCTCTTTTTGGCGGCAGGAACTCTAACTTTTCTGAGGGCCTTTACCACCTTTTCGGATGCCGACTCTAAGTTGTTTTTAGCGGCGTGGGTACCAACAGTCATTAGGGCCCTCGCCACGCGAATGGTTGTCGTCTTCAGTCCAAGTTTAGCTGAGCGGACACCTACCATCTCAAGGACATTCGCAACTTGGTCGGTTCCATCTTCAAATCCTCTATCTGCGGCGTGTCTGCCAACCCCCCCGAGGAGGAGAGCCACCATTTCGGTTAACGATTCAAACCCTTTTTTTGCGGCGTGTTTGCCAATCTTTCCGAGGGCGTTTGCCACTTGTTCAGTTGCAAACTCCAATCCATTATTGGCGGCATGCTCACCTATCCCTCCAAGTGTATCCAGAATCATATCTGTTACAGACACCAGTCCGTTATCAATGGCCTGTACACCAATCTTCTCTAGAACCTCGGCCACCCCGATGGTTGCATTCTCTAGTCGTTTATCGGATGCTCGCTGACCAATGAATTTTATAACTGAAATCACCGATAAAAGATCTTTTCTCGCACTCCTATGATCACAAATTTTGATGCTAACCTTTTCAAGGACAGTTAGAATTTCATTAATGGTTCCCTCATCTTCATTTTGTAGTGCGATCAGGGACGAACGTCGTATGTGGCTACAGAAACGGTCAATAATATTTTTAATTCCATCATTGTCTAATTCTAATATTCGGTTCGATAAGTGATTTAAGCCAGTCCTCGTTGTCGTTATATCAGATCTATTGATCGATGCATGCACAACATCGAAAACGGGTTGCATAATATCATCTGGCCCTTCATTCTGGATGTTATTGGCGTTAATATCGCGCACTAACATTGTCACTACCCAACTAGGACGGAGCAATTCGATTGTGTTAATCATGTATAGAAATAGTATTAGGAACGTGTAGATTCCAAGAATGAGGACCATTGAGACAAGATCCCAGCTTGCGACTAGTTTGAGTGCAGTAAATCCGACAGAAATTGACACCACGTATATGACAAGTAGAAACCACATGTCC
>JACTVF010000148.1 GCA_019695435.1 Methanoregulaceae archaeon
TGAGATGTTGGCAAAGGATCGGGTGGAATACCTCGAAGCGCTTGATATTTACGAGGTGCGCTTCCAAATGGCCCTAAAAGCCCTTCGAGTAAGCGCGCAGCGTAAGATTTACCGTCAGGACAATCCCCTCGAAACAATCGAAGGAAACCCCCAGACGGGAGAAATCGCCGAAAAGGTGGAGCGTGCGGCGGGAATGTTTGATCCCCTTGATTTAAACCTACTTGACGATCCAAATTACCGGTTGCGCTTGGACAAAGCGATTGATGGTTTACCGCCTTTCCAGAAGGCTATTATTGAAATGATTCGAAAGGGCATTCCTATCGAATCAAACGATGCAGAAACTGTGAATATATCGAACACGCTGGGGAAAACTCCGAAAACCATCCGAACTCACCGTGACATGGCTTATGCGACGTTGAGGGCGGAGTTGATGAAGGGAGAGTAATATGAAACCGAATTTTTCCTGTGAAGATGCACTGAACGCGTTTGCTGTGGAACCCACCCACGATCGCGCGACCTTGGAGCGATATCTGCGCCAATTCCCTGAGTACGCAGTTGAACTCGCGCATCTCTCGCACGAACTCTCGCGCGCTGAGGCAAAGACAGGCGAGCTATCGGAGAAAGACCGGGCGGCGATTGAGGACGCTTGGAAGCAATATTCGCGCTCCTCTACGGCGTCGGTCCGTATTTTCATTTCTTTATCTGTGCCGCAACTTAGGGAACTTGCGAACAGTCTTGGCGTCCCACGGCAAATAATCACCGCGTTTCGGGAACACAAAGTTCTTGCGTCTTCGATTCCGCGGCGATTCTTGGGGCGCATGGCGTCAGCATTGAATACAACAATGGAAGAAATCAGAGCTGAACTAACGCTGCCACTCGAAGGCACCTGTGTTCGGAGTCACAAGTCTGACGAAAAGCCGATGGCGGCTGCCCCGGCGACATTTGAACAACTTCTGATTGATGCCCAAGTTTCAGAGGACCGGCGTGCTGAACTAATGGCCGACGACGATTAACACTTATGGATACAGCCGAACTCGCGCGGCAGTTCGCAGCAAAGTACCATGACGACGCTGTCGCCAGGGGCTTAAATCCATGGGAGCCCTACCAATTCGCCGTTGCTGAAGCTAATCGCCGCGACATCGACGTGGAGGGAGCGGCGCCAGGGGCAACGATACTTGCAAACAGTCGCGCCACCTTCATTCAAGGCGATCAATTAATCGTTCACGAGAAGACCGGCTCCCAGTTTGAGCAGGCCTTTCTGGTTGCACATGAAATCGGACACTCAGAACTAGGAGATGATGTCGAAGCGGGAGATTCCGTCCAGATTGACCCCGCGAGATCATCGGAACCCTCGCCGGTCGGCCTAGACCGTGTCGTCGACTACGGAAGGCGGCAGCGTCGCGAGGTCCAGATGGACTTATTTGCTCGAGAATTCCTCCTGCCACGACACTTCGTCCGCAAGCTTCACTTGGAGTTGAACCTCTCCGCCACGGAAATCGCAGAACGGCTCAAGGCACCTTTTGATGTCGTGGCGCAGCAACTTTTTGATGCGCTCTTACTGCCGGTTGTCGTGATGGACACAAAGCAGGAAGCGCCTGAGCGCCCGCCAAATGACCTTCAAATTGCAGCGGCAGCCCATCGCGGCGTAGCATTCCTGCTTGAAGCCGGACCGGGAACAGGGAAGACCCAAACGTTGACATTACGTGTCGAAGGCCTCTTGGATCAGGGTGTCGATCCTCGTCGGATTCTTTTGCTGACCTTTTCAAACAAAGCAGCCGGAGAAATGGCCGAGCGAATCGCCCGGAAACATAAGGACGCAACCGCAGCGATGTGGATCGGAACTTTTCACGCCTTTGGCCTCGATATCATCCGCCGCTTCCATAAGGAATTGGGGCTGTCCCAGGACCCGCGGATGTTGGACCGAACGGAGGCTGCCGAGATTCTTGAAAACGAGTTCCCCCGCCTTGGCCTCATCCACTATCGTGACCTTTACGATCCTACGCAGATTATCGCGGACATACTAAGCGCAATTTCTCGCGCAAAAGACGAAGTGATCGATGAGGCGAAGTACGCCGAACTCGCAGAGGCGATGGTTCGCAAGGCAAAGACTGATGAGGAGCGCGCAATGGGAGAACGGGCGCTTGAAGTTGCAAAGGTTTATGCGGCATACGAGAAATTGAAAAAAGAGGCCAATAGTGTCGATTTCGGAGACCTCGTGTCGATGCCGGTGCGCCTGTTTGAAACGAACGCAACCATTCGGGAGCACATTCAAACGCAATACGATCACGTCCTCGTGGACGAATATCAGGACGTAAACCGGAGCAGCGTTCGACTTTTAACGGCATTGCGAGGAAGCGGGGACAATCTTTGGACCGTCGGAGACGCAAAGCAGTCGATCTATCGTTTTCGCGGCGCGTCGTCATTCAACATGGGGCGCTTTGGGAAGGAGGATTTTGCGGGCGGGAAGAGGGGTCGCCTCAAAAAGAATTACCGTTCGGTGAGTGAGGTCGTCGATTTTTTCTCCGCGTTTGCGGTAGAAATGAAAGTGGGGGACGCGGACAGCGCGTTGGAATCGCATCGTGGTCCGTGCGGAAAAAAACCCGAGTTGCTTACAGTTGTCCAAGCGGACGAGCAACCCGTAGCTTTAGCCGACAACATTCAATCCCTGCGTCAAGCGGGCCACTGCTACAGGGACCAGGCAGTGTTGTGTACCGGCAACGAAAAGCTTTCTCAACTTGGCCAAGACCTAGAACGCTTAGGACTTCCAGTGCTCTTTCTGGGCAGCTTATTTGAGCGAACCGAAGTGAAGGACCTCTTCGCACTGCTCTCGATATTAACAGACCGGCGCGCCACCGGTTTGGTTCGAATCGCTTGTTGGCCTGAATTTAAAACGCCGATCGTCGAAGTGGCGAAAGTAATCGATCAATTGCGAGCCAACGAGGCCGAAGCTGGTCAGTGGCTGCGCCAACTGGAGAAGGTGCCGAACCTCTCTGATCAAGCGCGAGCTGCGCTCACCACACTTGCCGGTGCTTTGGAGGGGTTCAACGAGACATCATCTCCTTGGGATGTCCTAGCGAAGGTATTGCTAGACCGAACACGAATTGCCGCCCGGATTGCAAAGTCAGAAATGATAACTGACAGGACTCGCGGCATCGCGATTTGGCAGCTCATGAATTTTCTGCGGGTTCAACCCGCTGCTCCAGGGCTGCCGATTGTGCGGGTGATGGACCGGGTTCGCAGGCTGCTTCGATTGGGCGATGACCGCGACCTTCGCCAGCTTCCTGCCTGTGCTCAGGGCATTGATGCCGTTAGATTGATGACGATCCACGGGGCCAAAGGGCTTGAATTCCCGGTCGTTCATTTGCCCGGCATGAATGCGGGAACAATCCCACGGACGGGATCGCCTCCCGCGTGTCCACCACCTGACGGAATGGTAGAAGGCGCAGGTCCCGACGCTTTAGCTTCATTTCAGGCGGGGCAGGCGGAAGAACAGGAGTGTTTGTTTTACGTAGCAATGTCCCGCGCACGGGATCGATTGTTTTTTTACGCGCCGACGAAAAAGGCCAATGGGCACAACTGGGGAATCTCGCCGTTTCTCGCCAGGCTCGGGCAAACGTTGGATCAACAGAAGATTTCTCCAAGCCGTAAGCTCCCCGGCACTCCGGAAGACACGAACATTGAGGTTGCGTTTGACGGAGGGCTGGGCTTCAAAGGGGAACAGCTTTCACTATTTGAAGGCTGCCCTCGGCGTTTCTTTTACACACATATTTTGCAGATTGGGGGCCGTCGCAGGGCAACGGCCTTCATGCAAATGCACGAAGCCGTTCGAACCGTGTTCAAAGGTGTTATTGACGGCAGCGCGCCGATTGAGAACCCCGAGGAGCTTACGCGACGAGTTTCTGATGCGTTCGTGACGCACGGACTTGCAGATCATGGCTACGCAAATGAATACAAAGCGTTTGCTTTGCCAATGCTGCGCTATTTTGCATCCGTCCGCGAAAACCATACTCCTCAACCAATCGCGGCCCTCAGCCTGAAGTTCGAAAACGAGCAAATCATCGTGCTGCCCGACGATGTCCTGTTAAAACCAGATGGGAAGCGCACATTTCGCCGAGTAAAGACCGGCCACGAGCGGGCCGATGATGCTGAAAGCGTTGACGCCGCGGCACTGATACTCGCGGCACAGCAGGCGTTTCCCGACGCAATCGTCGAGCTGATCTATCTTTCCGATGCGAAGATCGCGCCGCTTTCGATGACGGCCAAGAAGCTTGAAAACCGGAAGCAAAAGTTGAACCAGTTTCTCAAGGAGATCCGCCTCGGGCAATTCCCAGCAAAAC
Organism: Methanoregulaceae archaeon; assembly: GCA_019695435.1. GTDB lineage: Archaea > Halobacteriota > Methanomicrobia > Methanomicrobiales > Methanospirillaceae > Methanoregula. The sequence continues at coordinate 4,338 of JACTVF010000148.1, forward strand.
TGTCCGCCCGCACCTGCCCCAATTGTCCAGCGTTCTTCATCTGCGGCCCAACGCCCCACGGTATCCTGCAAAGGAAAGTTTGAGATTTTTTACCGGTTGAGGGCCGTCGCGGCGATTGAACTCTTGAAGGCGGGAGTATCCGCCAAACTTTAACAGAGTTCAAAATATGATCGCCAACACACAATTAGAATACGAGGACGTGGGAGGAGCCCTGCGCGAAGGTCGCCCGCTGCGCCTCGCTCGTGCGTATCGCATCCAATACGCCCAAGACAATCTAAACTTTCGCGCTCTCGACCTCACGGAACCTGCGCCGCTCGGACGACAGATTCTCGAAGCTGCCGGGGCCAAACCGGTCGATGAGTTCAGCCTCTTCGCAATTCTTTCGAATGACGATTTTGAGGAAATTCGCCTCGACGAGCAATTCGACTTGCGCAAGCGGGGGGCCGCACGCTTTGTAGGATTCGATTCGGACCGTATCTACAAGCTGACGCTCGACGAGCGCCAGTTGGAGTGGGGGAAACCCGCGATCAAAGGAGCTTACCTTTACAAGCTCGGGGAGGTTCCAAATAACCGGGCCGTTTTCCTGAAAGTGCATGGTGGCGAGCCGCGCCTCATCGAGCGCCACGAGTTAATCGACCTGACCGCCCCAGGAATTGAACACTTCATCACCGGGCCGAAGCCGGTGACCGACTTTGAAATCATCGTGAATGCCCGTCCGCGCATTGTTCACGAGGAAGACGTCACGTTCGAGCAAGTTGTGGCATTTGCATTTCCTGGTCCCCACGGACCGAACATTATGTTCTCCGTGACATATCGCCATGCTGCGTCGAAACCGCACGCGGGCGAGCTCGGCGCCGGCGGCGTTGTTGAAGTCAAAAAGAAAGGGACCATCTTCAATGTCACAAAGACTGATAAATCTTAGTCCCGATCTGAAGCGTTTGCGCGAGGAGGGCTACTTCATTCAAATTCGAGGTGGCCTTCTCGTCATGCGCGACGTGCCTTACGTTAACATGAAACGAGAGGTGCGGATGGGAACGCTTGTTTCGACTCTCACCGTCGCGGGTGATGTAACGCGCACACCGGACACCCATGTGGTTCACTTTGATGGCGAGTTCCCTTGCTCGTCGGACGGGCAACGACTTCAACAGATCGCACACCAAAGCGCTGCCATTGATTTGGGCAACGGCGTAAAGGCCCAGCATAGCTTTTCAAGCAAGCCCGCAGGAGGCTACGCGGACTATTACCACAAAATGACAACCTACGCGGCAATGTTGGCAGGCCCCGCTGAAGTTCTCAAACCGGGTGTTTCTCCGCGGACGTTCCGAACGCCGGAGGACGAGGAGAATAGTGTTTTCAACTATACCGAAACCGCTTCGGATCGTGTGGGGATTGGAGCGCTGTCTGCGCTTTTGGCATCTGAGCGTATAGCCATTATCGGCCTCGGCGGCACTGGCTCGTATGTGCTCGACTTTGTCGCAAAGACACCAGTGCGCGAAATTCGCCTCATCGACGCTGACGAATTCTTGCAACATAACGCTTTCCGAGCCCCCGGTGCGCCAAGCCTCGATGAATTGCGCGAAGCTCCAAAGAAGGTTGATTACCTAAAAGCCATCTACTCGAAGATGCACAAGGGCATCGTTGCGCACGCCGTCGCACTCGATTCGACTAATTTGCATCTTCTCGAAGGCATCACGTTCGCGTTCATCTGCATGGATGCAGGCGAGGCCAAGAGACTGGTGGTTCAAAAGCTTGAGGCTTTGGGGGTCTCCTTTGTTGATACCGGCATGGGGCTGGAGCTTGTCGATGGCACCCTTGGAGGCATCCTTCGCATCACAGCCAGCACGTCACACAAACGAGAACACGTCCATCAGGGCCGCATTTCGTTCGCCGCGGGTGGGGAAGAGAATATCTATTCTTCCA
>JACTVF010000149.1 GCA_019695435.1 Methanoregulaceae archaeon
GACATGGTAGAGCGCTACGGCGCCGGTCGCTGCCATTGCAGCCCCGATTGCCTTGAGCTGGTCCGCATCCGGCTTTATGCCCTGAAAGAACGGGATCCGGTTGCCCACGAGTTTTCCCGCGTGGTACCCGAGCGCACCGTAATCAGCGACACCCCAGCGGGAGGTGTCCGCGTGGACATCGATCACCATCTGCGGCACCCGGTTTTGGGGAAGATGCAGGCCGTAGCAGGGCGTCTTTCCGATAATGGCGGCAGCAAGAGCGCTCGGGCCCCCCTCCCGGTTGGTCCGGGCCCCGATCACGGAGTTTGCGTAGCTGACCGCTGACGATTCCGACCATGCGAGGTGATCGCTGTACCGGGTCTCGTGCAGGTAATACGGGGTGCAGGTACAGTCAAGCCGTATGCCGAGCCGCTTGTACGCTCTCACCACAGCCTGCTGTTTCTTTGCAAAATCCGGGTCGATCCCCATCTCCTCCCACCGGGTCCGGGCCATGCCGATCGGGTTGAGCACGGCGGGAACGATCGCCTTTGCATCGAGACTGGCAAGCCAGTCAAGACCGTATTTCCCGATCGTCTTGTAGGACGCACCGCTCACCTGGGCACTTTTGATCGGGACAAGATGCTCTGCCCCGAACACTTTCCCAAGTGCAACGAGGAGTTCGAGCATCTTCTGCCGGGTTTCCCCCCGCTCGCCGGCAAGGATCTGCTCATCTTCCGGGTCGAGCTGCATGCCGGTCACCATGTGGCACGCCGGAACTCGTCCTCATGGCCCAGAACCATGGTCGCATCGACCCCTATCTTCACGTTCGTCCCGTCCTCTTTCTGGCAGGGGTCAAGCGACGATCCCCGGACACCAGTGATCACCATGATGTCCTGATCGCCACTCACCCGGGTCGCGATCGCGTACTCGACATCATACGGATCCGAGAGATCGATATCCTCGTCCACGACAACGACGTGCTTGAGCGAGGTGTGGGCGGCAAAGGCCGCCATGATCGCGTTCTTCCCGTCACCCTGCGTGCTCTTTTTTATCTGGATGACCGCGTGGAGGTACCCACAACCACCCTTGGTGAGCACGACATTCTTTACCTCGGTCACACCGGCCACCGCACGGTAGATCTTGGGCTCATAGGGGCAGCCCATCAGGATCTTGTGCTCATCTCCCCCGGGTAGGATGCTGTGGTAGATGAAGTCCGGTTTTGTGTACATGCCGGTGAACTCGATCACCGGCTGGCGGCGCACCGGGTCGTAGGTGCCCGTGATATCGACAAACGGACCCTCGTCCGTGACATCCGGCCCGATATACCCTTCAAGGACGATCTCCGCATCGGCGGGGACAAGCACGCCGTTGCTGCATTCCTTCACGTGGATCGTCCCGCCCAGCAGTTCCGCCGCATACGCGAGTTCTTTTCCGGTCGGGACACGGGTGCAGCTCGCAAACGTCACTGCCGGGTGCGCCCCGATAACCATCGCAATGGGCAGGCGCTCCCCGCAGGCAAGCGCCTTTTTGTGCATCACGTACGTGTGTCGGCCTTCCACGAGCCGGGCCGCTACCCGGTGATCGTCAAGGACAAGCATGCGGTGGATAGACGCGTTCTCCACCCCGTCCCATTTCGAGAAGACAACACCGGCGGTGAAATATTTCCCGGCATCTTTTGGGAAAAAGTGCATCACCGGGATACAGGAAAGGTCAGGTTTCCCCATGGCAAGTTTCCCGTCGTTTACGATCTTCCCGTCAAAGGTTGCATCGGCAAGTTTTTTTACGAGATTCTTCTCATCGATACCCAGTGCAAGCGAAAGTGCATGCCGGTCTGCGGTCAGGTTCATGACGGCCCGGGCGCCACCGATATTGTGGAAGAAGAGGATTTTATCCGTTGCAGCCGCCATCTGTGCAGCCTTCATATCGTCCGGGGAGCAGGCCTCTTTTACTTCGACAACAAGGCCCTCTTTTCGCATCTTTGCAATAAATTCACGCATCGTAACCACTCCAGCGTTTAGTAAGCGTATGATCGACTTCGAGGTGATCGAGCACCCGGCCTACCACCATGTCCACAAGATCATCGATCTTTTCCGGGTGGTGGTAGAACCCCGGGCAGGCCGGCATGATCGTCGCCCCGGCCTCGTGCGCGGCAAGCATGTTCGTCAGGTGGATCTTCGAGAGAGGCATCTCGCGGGTGACAAGGATGCATTTCCGGCGCTCTTTTAAACAGACATCGGCCGTCCGGGTGATCAGGTTGTCCGCATAGCCGGATGCGATCGCTGACAGGGTCTTTGCACTGCACGGGACAATGACCATCCCATCATGCCGGTGCGAGCCGCTGGCAATCTCTGCACTAATCGCGCCGATATCGTGATACGTTGCGTTGAATCCCGAAAGGTCCACCCCTTCGTGGCGTGCAATCTCCTGTGCGACGTCTGTTATGATAACATGCACGTAGGCGTCTTTGCACAGCACCTCAATCAGGCGCCGGGCATAGCAGATCCCGCTTGCACCGGTCACCCCGACAACATATTCCTTTTTCATAGGCCCCTCCTTTCGCGCTCTCGTGTGATACCAATGTCTGAGCCTAAGGTAAAAAGCGTTTATGCCGAAATGTTACGGGAACCAGGGAAAAATGTGAGATTTATTTCCGCACCGGGGCAAAGAAACGATACCGTACCCGGGACTCCTCTACCCGGCGGGCATGCGACGGGTTGAGATCCCGCCGGGCTTCAATGATGAGGGTGTTCAGAATGTTATGGAGCCGGAGGGCATCAAAGTCCTTTTCCTTGTGCTCGTTGAGGAAATCAAGCAGATCGCTGACGCTCTTGAGCACGCCGGAACTCGCAATAAGGTTGAGCCGGTTGAGGGTGAGTGCCAGGTTCTTTTTCGCGATATCCATCTTGTAGCTGTCACCACCGGCGAGGTTAATCTCGGTCACGGCATTTAAGAGATCAGTGTAAACTTTGAGTTTGTAGCTGCTCTCGTGCATCCTGCGCTCCATAGCACGGAGCCTGAGGAAGGTAACCGCAAATACAACAATAATGATGATGACACCGCAGGTAATAACAAACAAGTCGCCGGTAATATCAGCCATTTCATTTCACCTCATGGAAGTCGCTTTGCTACATCCAGTTTTGCATTAATAAGATTTCCCGTCATCTCAATCTTGTAAAGACCGGGATTGTACATCGGATATTGCCGGTAAGCATCATAAGGATATGTCCGGCCATAGCCGAAGGTCTGGCTTTTCTGGGATGCAACACCGGTCACAGTCATCTCAAACCAGCAATACGTGGGATCGTCATCGAGCGGGAGGACCGTAAATTCGACACCCCACGATGGATTGTCAATCCGTACCTGCTCGGTGATATTATCACTTTCATTCTGAAAAGTTTAGGATTTCTGAAGGTAGTGATCTCCAAGGGTGAGGGATGGCTGGGTCATCATCAGAGCCGCAGTTGTTTCTTCGACCCCTGCAGAATGAACAGGTGTTATTGCCGCATTTTTCCCGCCCGGGCTGCGTCGGTTGTGCACCCACTTACAATAACATCCATAATGATCAGAATCATGCCAAGGATCAAGTATATTTTTATGGGGGTGAGTATTGGAAATGCCGCGTATTAGCTTTTTTATTCTGCAGAAGGGATTGCCTGTGCAGCCACCCGGACACAATACGGATTTGATCAGAAGAGCTTATCCTGACGGGTGGGCTTTTTTATGTGCAGGATCTCTGCTGCAGCATCAGCAACCGCATCGCGGTATGCCGGCAGGGTATACACACCCAGCCGCCACTGTTCGCGCCGGGTCTGATTGAGCGTCCGGAGACGGGGGAACAACTCGGCAAAACCCACGCTGGCGTGCCGGTTTTTTACCTGAACTTCAAGGGACATATCCCCGGGCACGGGGGGGATGTCCACAAGCACATCAGCAGCTTGGCAACCGGCCATTCCGGCAATGTCCTCTGCAACCTTCCGCGATCGCTCCAGTGACCAGCCGGTCTGGAATGTCACCGCCTTGACCTGATCCTGCCCGGCATAGATTGCCCTTTTATAGAGTTGCCGCCGGGACAGACGGACTGCCAGATCGCGTGCAAGTGGACTTTTTGAGTTTTTGAGAACATGCATGCATTCCGCATCATCAAGTGCATAGATCCGTTCAATACCTCCCGCCGGATGTTTTGATATATGATCGAGCGTCGCAAGCTGGAACATGCATTCACCGATCCTACTTACATGATGGTAATAGACCGTAGGGCGCATCAGGGTCCTTGCAATAAGCAACGATTCTGCTGCATTGATCCCGTTCTCATCGAGCACGATCCCCTCCGGCGTCAGATGGATATTTCTGATGAGGCGGTGCGCATCCACCGTGCCGTACGGTGCGCCGGTATAGTACGCGTCCCGGAGCAGGTAATCCATCCGGTCTACATCAAGATCGCCGTGGATGATTCCTGAAAGCCGGTGGCTGCCCCTTACGACCGCACACAGGTCTGAGGGACTGATACCTATGGGTTCCAGCAGCGTGGAGAACTGCGCGTCCACGATCCCGGCAATATCGTCGTGGGTGTGGCCGAGCCGGGCCTCCATCAGGGGTTCGCTTGCATGGGAGAACGGCCCATGCCCCACGTCATGGAGGAGGGCGGCAGCCATGACCAGCAACCGGTCTTCCCGGGAAAGGCCAAACTGCCGGCAGGCCACACCGGCCAGATGCATCGTACCGACAGAATGTTCAAAACGGGTGTGGTTGGCACCGGGATACACCAGATAGGAGAACCCGAGCTGGCGGATGTACCGCAGCCGCTGGATAGCAGGAGAGTCAAGGAGCGGCAGGATCTCCTCCTCCACTTCCACATAGCCATGGACCGGGTCCTTGATGATCTTGGGATTCACTCTAAAGAATCTTCATATACATCGCATAAAAGTATTCTAGTAATGATTACGTTCCTTTCGGGCGGGACCGGCACTCCGAAGCTGCTGCGCGGGATGCAGAAGGTGATGGACAGACACGAGATTTCGGTGGTGGTGAATACGGCCGAGGACATCTGGATCTCTGGTAATCACATATCGCCGGACCTCGATACCGTCATGTACCTTTTTGCCGGCGTGCTCAACACTGATACCTGGTGGGGGATACGGAACGACACGTTCATCACGCACGATGAGATCGCGCAGATGGGCCTTGAAGAGTTTATCGCGATTGGAGACCGCGATCGGGCGGTGCACATCGCGCGGGGGAACATGCTCCGGGACGGCATGAGGCTGACCAATATCACCAAAAACCTCTGTGATCGTTTCGGTGTGCGTGAGAATGTCCTGCCGATGTCGGATACGGAAGTTACGACCCGGGTAAAAACTGAGCTTGGGCTTATCCACTACCAGGAATACTGGGTCCGTTCGAAAGGGCAGATCCAGATCGAGAGTGTCGTGCGCTGTTCAACAACACCCCCCGAGAGCACAGAAGAAGTTATCCAGGCAGTCGAAGCAAGCGATGTAGTGGTGATTGGGCCTTCAAACCCGATCACGAGCATTACCCCCATTCTCGAATGCAGGGGCCTCAAAGACGCCCTCAGGGACAAATTTGTCATTGCCATAAGTCCATTCATAGGCGACGCTCCGGTAAGCGGGCCAGCCGCTGCACTCATGAAGGCCTCGGGTTTTGAAGCAACATCGGCCGGCACCGCCGCGTGCTACAAGGATCTCGTCGATCTTTTCATCCACGACATCCGCGATCCCATCGAAGTAAAAAATGCGATTCGTCTGGATACACTGATGACCGGGGAAGAAAAAAGCATCGAACTTGCGGGGAGCATCCTGTCTCTGGCAAATAAGAGGTGATCACGCTTCCGCTCCTGTTTTTTCGAAAACGACCTGCGCGTTCCCGTCATCCTGACCTGAAACCATTGCACAAGTATTTTAATTGATAATCGTGATAACCTCTCCACTATAAGGGAAACGGAATGAAGCGGATTCTCATTATTTCAATGTTAATTGTCTGCGTCCTCATCACCGGGTGCACATCGACCCAGACATCCGGTAAAGGCACGCTCCAGTTTTCAACCTCGCCTGAAGGTGCCCAGATCTATCTCGACAACCAGTACCAGGGGACTACCCCGAGTACCCTTTCCGGTGTATCGATGGGGGCACATACTCTTGAATTCCGTTATTCCGGATATCAAAGCTGGTATGCCAATATCACGGTAACAGCAGCATCCACGACATATTACGCGGCGCTCGCAACCCAG
>JACTVF010000150.1 GCA_019695435.1 Methanoregulaceae archaeon
CTGAAGGTACAGAACATCACGACATCCGGACCGGTGCTCGATGCCTTCAAGGCCCAGATGGCGAAAGTTGCCGGGAAAGAGGCGACAAAGATGATCTATGCCGTCGTGAATTTCGAGGTCACTGAAGTCCGGCCACTCATCGACATGAACCAAGGGTGGGAGAAGTCGGTATAGGTTTTTCCCGCAAGAGCAGAACCCTGCTGATGGGTACTGACAGTGTTTTACCGTTGGGATTTTTTTGGAGAAGGGTATTATTATATCTCGTTCTATCCCTTCATGGTGAAGACCGGTATGAAACCCGTAGATGATACGATAGAGAACCAGAAGATCTGCCGGCAGTATTGCGGGATCTGCCCGACATTCAGAGGTAACAAGCTTGGAGAAGTTCCGCCCCATGAATTGTTCTGCGGCCGGGGAACCTCATCGGCCCAATCAAAAGTAAAAACGATGGGCTGCTTTTGTCCGGCATGCGAGCTTTTTACGAGACACGGGCTCATCATCGGGTACTTCTGTGCCACACGGTGAATGAATTATTTTTGGTGATTATCAACAATCAGCCCCCAATATGGTGAAAAATGTATATTTTTAGTCTGTAGAAAAGCGTTTTCGGGTGTCCTTGTTGCCCCCCTCTTGCGATGGCACCAGAACAGGTAATACAGCACTATCGCAAGGGGGGATGCCCGAGCGGCGGGGGCGGAGCCCCCGAGAGCGGATTCCTCATGTTTTTGAATCTTTTAACTTCAATTGATTGAGTCAATTACCTTATTTTTTGTGACAGGGGGCCTAGCTTACGCGATCGTATGAGGTGGTTCAAAGCATGCGGGAGCGAAGGAGGGGGCCGGGCCGGCTCTCGCATGGCGGTGCCGGGTCTTCACATCAGAAAATTTTATACCTCCCCTGCGGGTAAGAACTTCCGTATGACAATCTATGTGATGCTTGGAAATCTGAAGAGTGCTGCGTTTGAAAAATTTAACAGCATTGTAGATCGGGACGTGAAAGCAAAAAAGGTCGTTGAATCGCTGGGGGGAAAAATGATCTCCCTGTATTACACGTTCGGACGGTACGACTTTGTGGTGATAATTGATATGCCTTCCAAGGAGAACATGGTGAAGTTCCTGTCGATTATCGCGAAGTTCGGGACTGTCCGGACCCAGACGTTAGAGACCATTCCCGCTGACATGTTCTATAAGATAGCAAAAGAAGTCTGAACAGGTCGATCAGGAAAGACCTGCCTTTACAGAAGTAAAAAACCACGTTGCCGGATCTCGATGGACAGAACTATGACGCCAGAGGATGCATCCCGGCCGGGCGTATCCTTTTAGCCGGCCAGCCGGAACGAACCGGGAGGGAAGTGGTAGAAATACTCATCATACATCTGGGAGAGATCGGTGTCATAGGGAGGAAAATAGGGTTTTGGCGTGTACCCGAGAACCTTCCGGATATCCTGCCGGACAGAAAAGGAGCGGCGGGAGACGATCGCACGCTGGTCCTTTACCCGCACGGGAAGCCGGTGGATATGATGATGGCAGAGATGGCAGACAACGAGGATACGGGTCGAGGGATCCCGCACCATCTCCCGGTACAGGCGCCGGGAGATCCGGTGGATCTCTAAAAACGGGAGGGCAAAGTATTCCGAGCAGAGTTCGCATCTCCCCTCAACGGCAAGCTTGAGTTTTTTTTCCTGCACCCGGGTGAGCCCGGGACATTCGGACACCCGCATACAACCTCACTGTTCCCCGTAAGATCTATTAATTATTATCACAAACCTTGTCTCGCATGTTTGAATCAGGCAAACCTCCTGTTGTAGGGAATACGGAAGAGAACCGGCAGACCTGCAGGAAATACTGCACCATCTGCCAGAACTACAAGCGTCATACGCTCGAAAAACACCAGCCGACCGAGCTCTTCTGCGGCTGCGGGACATCCTCGGCCCCGTCCATGAAAGAGATCGGCTGCTTCTGTCCGGCCTGTCCGCTCTTCACGAAGCACCATCTCCGCGGCGGATACTACTGCGTCAGGCATTAGACGAATTTTTTCCTTTTGTTTTGATTATTTTCTCAGGTTTTGCCGGCACTCCCGGTGTCCGGATTGCAGATGAGGCAGACCAGTCCGGGATTTTTCACGTGCATGGAACTGACAGGATCGAACTGCCGCTGATAAAATGCGAAAGATCCACAAGAAGCATATTATTCCCAATGGCACTATCCACTCATCATGAAAAGCAGCACGGTTACCGTGGAGGATACGGAAGAGAACCGACAGATATGCCGGAAGTACTGCGGAGGGTGCCCGACCTACAAATACAACTCCCTGGAAAAATCCAAGCCCGATACACTCTTCTGCGCACGCGGGAAATCATCGGCCCCGTCAATGAAAGAGGTTAACTGCTACTGCCCGGCCTGCCCGCTCTTTGACAAGAACAACCTTGTCATCGGGCGCTTCTGCCACAGGGGATAGAGGAATTTTTTTATCGGTTGATTTTTTTCTTTTTTAGTTGCCGGAACTCACCCGGTACCTTGTGAGGTCGTGAGGAGGGGTGAGGACCAAGGACACTCTCCGGTGTCATGTTCCACCCCGGGGTGCGGGACAACCAGGTACTGGAACGGTTCTGTTCCCCCTGCCGGGATTAAAAACGACCAGCCCGGGCGGAATGGGACATGTGTCCGGATCTAACCCTGATTTTTCTTCATCCGGGTGATACCCTGCCTTTGCGGATACCGGGGGTCTGGCGAAGGGCTGTAGAAGCAGGAGAAAAATCATCTGGAATTCTTCGAGGTGGGTTATTGGATTTAAGGAAGATATAAAAACGTTAATGCGTCGCCTTTCACCCGGCTGGTAAGAATGAAAAGCCTCCTTTTGGCAAGCGCATTTCTGGTCTTCACGTGATCGTTTCGGCACGTCGAAGCGTTCCCTCTTTTTACGTCTGTTTGAATGCCTGCCGGGCCGTGGCAACTCTCTCCTCAAAGCCGGGCCCTTCAAGTTCTTTCACAACGGATTCAAGTACCGCCGGGATATCGATGTGCTGGGGGCATTTGTCAACGCATTCCCGGCACTGGACGCACAGGGATGCAAACTCGGGCGTCCCGAGCGCGACAGCTCCGCCCAGCCGTGCAGCGTACATGAACTTTTCCCCGTCCGGGTTATCGACTAAGTAAAGGTTGTTGTATTCCTCGAAACACAACGGGATGTTTACACCAGAAGGACAGGGCATGCAGTACCGGCAGCCGGTACAGCCGACTTTCATCAGCTCGCGGTACTTCTTCTCCACCCTTTTTACCAGCTGCAGTTCCGCTTCTGTCAGCGAATTGGGGTACGCCTGGCCTGCCACGCGAAGATTCTCCCGGATGTGCGTCTCATCATTCATCCCGGAGAGGACAACCGTGACCTCAGGATGGTTCCATATCCAGCGGAGTGCCCATTCTGCAGCGGTTCTCTTTACCGGGGCCTTGTCCCAGATCTCTTTAACCGCAGGAGGCACGTTCCTGGTAAGGTTTCCTCCCCGGAGGGGCTCCATGATGATGACGCCGAGTCCTTTGGAAGCAGCGTATTCAAGACCGGCGGTACCTGCCTGGTTCTTCTCGTCCAGAAAGTTATACTGGATCTGGCAGAAGTCCCAGTCATATCCGTCCACGATCCGGCCAAAATCTTTCCCATCGCCGTGGAAGGAGAAACCTGCGTTCTTGATCCGGCCGTCTGCCTTGGCTTTGTCAAGGAAATCGGCCACGCCCAGCTTCCCGACCTCATCCCACAGGTCGCCAACGAGGGCATGGATGAGATAATAGTCGATGTGGTCGGTTTTGAGTTTTTCCAGCTGGGCATTCAGGTACTTGTCCATATCCTCCCGCTTTTCGATAAGCCAGGAGGGGAGTTTTGTCGCAAGTTTCACTTTCCCGCGGTATCCGTCGGCAAGCGCACGGCCAAGGACCGGCTCGCTCTGTCCCATGTGGTAGGGCCAGGCCGTGTCAACGTAGTTTACTCCGTTGTCGATTGCGTAGCGTATCTGCTTTACAGCCCTCTCTTCATCTACCGAGCCATCCGCTTTCACGGGAAGACGCATGCACCCGAACCCGAGGATGGAAAGTTCGTCTCCGTTTTTGGGAATTTTCCTGTACAACATTTTTTTCACCTGTTTTTTAGATTTTTTGGCTCTGTAGAAATCCCTTCTTTAATAATGTCGCTCCCCCTTACGCCAGCCCTGCCCCCAAAGGGGGCGGGGGCGTATGCGATGCCCTCGGTATTACCGGAAAGTGAAAATTTGAGCGAATCTGTGTACAGGTAATACAGCATCATCACAACCTGGGGATGCCCCAGCGGCGGGGGCGACAGCCCCCAAGAGCGTTCTTACAAATCTTATTCAAGATTTCTACAGCACAGATTTTATTTAATGATCAACGCTCTTTTCCCGACATATTGCGTTATTCCTTTTTCACGGTCATCCCGATGTCCCGCAGCCACCCGGCTACCTTGTCCTGTGCATTCTTTACATCGCCGCCACGGATGGCAAGACCATCGAGGACGGTTGACTGCGGGCACATTTTTCTGATATCCGCGACACTCCGCCCCAGACCGCTTCCCTCGTGCGTGCAGAACGGTGCAATGGTTTTTCCGGAGAAATTATATTCCTCCAGAAAAGTGAACACCGGCATCGGCATCGTTCCCCACCAGATGGGGTAGCCAAGGAAAATCACATCACAGGACAAAGTTTCCAGATGGCTGGTGAGCTTCGGCCGGGCATTGTTGCGAAGTTCCTGCTGTGCTACCTCGGTACTTTCCGTATAATCCCCAGGATACGCATTCACCGGTTCAATGTGAAACAGATCGCCTCCGGTCATTTCCTGGATCATCTTCGCCACGACTTCTGTGTTACCGACCGGCAGGTTCACGATCTGTCCGTTGACATAGTTGTTGCCCGGGCGCGAAAAATAGGCAATCAGACATGTTGAATCATGTGCGTTCATTTTCCTCACGTTCCTGTATGCTTTCCTCCAAGGGTGGTCTCAACGTGATCGATTATAGTATATATAAAAAATGTATGACATTTATAGTGAGTACAAACAAATATGTTACATACTAACATGATTGATACTATGGTTTCCCCGTCAAAAAAATACAAGTACAGCTGGCCAATCGAAGCAACCCTGGACGTGATCGGAGGCAAGTGGAAACCGCTGGTCATCTACCAGCTCAAGGACGGGACCCTGCGATTCAACCAGATCGTCAACAGGGTCGAGCCCCGGATCACCCAGAGAATGCTGACAAAAGAGCTCCGCGAACTGGAAAAAGACGGGCTCGTCAAGAGAAAGGTGTACCCGCAGGTCCCGCCGAAAGTGGAGTATTCGCTCACGGAAACAGGAGAATCCCTGATACCGATTCTCGATGAGCTCTGTGACTGGGGATCCGAACACATGGGGGATGACATCGAGTTCAGGTGCGAAGAATAGATGGTACGGCCCCGGTACCAGCACATCCGTAAGAGAAGGAAGAGAGTACCATCTCAAGGTATTTTATCCGGCAAAAACATTCGGATAGCATGGCATTACCGCGCTACTGGATTATTGTTGCATCCCAGGAACACGTAATGCTGGGCGTTGCCGGAGGATTTGCGCAGGCCGGACACGGAAAGCGGATCGGTCTCGCGAAAATGCATGCCGGGGACCGGATTATTTACTATTCTCCAAAGAAGGTATTCGGGGAAGACGAGCCGCTCCATGTGTTCACGGCACTTGGAGAAGTATCGGATGAGGATATAGTACAGGTCGAGATGTCGCCTGATTTCAAACCGTTCCGGAGAAAGGTGAAGTACCAGCGATCCGGTGCAGTAAAGATCGAGCCGTTGATAAACGATCTGGAGTTTATCCGGAACAAGAAATCGTGGGGCTATGCTTTCCGCTTTGGCTTGATCGAGATACAGAAACCTGATTTCGACCGGATAGAAAAGGCGTTTGAAAACAAGGCGTGACAACCCGGCCAGTCTCCCGTCCGGGGGCTTGTCGGGTAGTCCCGGCAGAATCCCGGATAGTTCACTTCCCTTCAGAAACCTCCATTACCGTCGTAGGAAAATACCCTCAAATCACCGTTTTCCCGCCAAAATACGCCAATAAATCCGTCGGATTCCGACCTCCCGGGAAACGGCCGCTATCGCGTTCCGGTGGACGATCTCCCCTTGATCAGGCTCACGTATGTCGTAAATGAAAAAACGGCCATTATGGGGATCGGAATCAGGGGGCAAATACGCAGTATTTTTGTAAAATGACCCAGTATAACCGGGTTCCTGGTGGCCCCTGAATCCGGGCATTTTTCGGGATTTTTCGGGAGATGAAACGGGCAATCGGAGCCCGATACGAGCGTATTTTGAAGGCGCCGGAAGGGAAGTAAAGAGCCGATTCTCCGACAAGATCCACACATTATTTCCGTTTGCCCTGCCCACATTTCGGTCACTAATATGGCCGGCGAAAAACGCGATTTTGATGCAGAATCGGCAACGTGGGACGAGAACCCGGGCCGGGTAAAAATGGCGCATGAGGTGGCCCGGGCAATCCTTGGGGCAATCAAGCCGGGACCGGCTACGGACGTGCTGGACTTCGGGTGCGGGACGGGCCTTCTCTCCCTCGCCCTCCAGCCCCATGTCCGCACGATCACGACGGTCGACAGCTCGCAGGGGATGCTCGATGTGCTGGACAAAAAGATCAAGGCGCAGGGACTCAAAAACGTCCGGACCCGGCGCGTGGACCTGGAACAGGGGAACAAGCTCACCGGAACGTTCGACCTCGCGGTCAGCAGTATGACCTTCCATCACATCCGGGACACCGGCATGCTCCTCGACCGGATAGCCG
>JACTVF010000151.1 GCA_019695435.1 Methanoregulaceae archaeon
CAAGGGCATGAACGAGGATCTGTACAACAACGGCTGGAAACTCGATGCCTCGCAGGGTACGGTTGCCTTCGGGTCGGCGCTCTACAACTGGGCTGTTTCGGTGCCATACATGAAAAAGGGCGGCGTCTCGTTCAAGGATGTGTTCGAGAAGTGCCGGGCCGGCGACATGAAGTACCTCGCGAAGAAGAGCCCGCTCTACGAAGTTGTGCTCGACATGGTCGTGCACCACCTGCCAGACCCGCTTGTAGCACAGAAGCGCCGTATCCCGGTTATCTGGCACGGTGACAAGGAGTCCAAGGAAGGAAAGGCGATGGCCACCTGCGATGCGACCGGCCCGGTTGGGCTGATGGTCACCGATATTTCCTTTGACCCTCACGCGGGCGAAGTCGCCACCGGCCGTCTCTTCTCAGGGAGCCTCAAAAGGGGCGACACCCTCTACGTCATGGGTTCTGCAAAGAAAGAGAACCGGCTCCAGCAGGTCAGTATCTTCATGGGCCCGAAGCGTGTGGAGGTCGAGGAGATTGTCGCGGGTAACATCGCGGCAGTCACCGGTATGAGGGACGCGATGGTCGGCTCCACGGTCACCAACCTCCAGGAGATGTTCCCGTTCGAGTCGCTCAAGCACTACTCGGAACCGGTCATGACCGTTGCGGTCGAAGCAAAGAATATGAAGGACCTGCCAAAGCTCGTTGAAGTGCTGCGACAGGTCGCAAAGGAAGACCCGACCCTCGGTATCGCCATCAACGAAGAGACGGGCGAGCACCTGATCTCCGGTATGGGCGAACTGCACCTTGAGATTGTCACGGGCCGTATCAAGCGTGACAAGGGTGTCGAGATCATCACATCCGAACCGATCGTGGTGTACCGTGAGACCGTTACGGGCAAGGTTGAGAATGTCGAAGGCAAGTCCCCGAACCGGCACAACCGGTTCTACTTTGACCTCGAGCCGCTGCCCGATGAGATCGTCAACCTGATAAAAGCCGGCGATGTCTCGATGAACCAGCCGGCGATCGAGCGCCGTGATGTGCTCCTGAAGGCCGGCATGAACAAGGATGAGGCAAAGAGCGTCAAGCATATCAAGGGCACGAATATGCTCATCGATATGACGAAGGGTATCCAGTACCTCAACGAAACGATGGAACTTATCATCGAAGGTATCAACGAGGCCCTTGCCGGTGGCCCGCTTGCCGACGAGCCGGTCCAGAACCTCAAGATAACGCTTACCGATGTAAAGCTGCACGAGGACGCGATCCACCGCGGCCCGGCGCAGGTCATCCCGGCGGTCCGTGGCGCGATCAAGGGCGGTATGCTGATCGCCGGGGACTCGCTCCTCGAACCCGTCCAGAAGATCCAGATCACGGTGCCGCTCGACCAGATGGGCGCCGCGACCTCTCAGATCCAGGGACGGCGCGGGCAGGTCTTCGATATGCAGAGCGAGGGCGACACGATCACGGTTGTCGGCAAGGCCCCGGTCGCCGAGCTTTTCGGGTTTTCTGGTGACATCCGGTCCGCGACCGAAGGCCGTGCGATGTGGAACACCGAGTTCTCCGGTTTCGAGCTGGTCCCGAACAATATGGTGAAAGACGTCGTGATTGCGATCCGCAAGAGGAAGGGCCTCAAGGAACAGATGCCCACTCCGTCGGACTACCTGTCCGTGTAATTTTTTTAATTTTTTTACCCGATCCCTTTTTTCTGATGTGAAAATGAAGCGGATGCTTTACCCTTGAAGGGTTTCACCGGCGAGCCTTCGTACGTGATGGTGTGAGCTGGTTGCCGGTTTACGGGACATGAGGATCCCGTGCAGGCTCCAGGCCCGCGTAGTGATCGGGCGGTGCGTGGCTGGTATGTCTGGTGCCCGGTGCGGTACGAGCCCCCACTGGATCATGACTGCCTACGCCTGCCAGTGAGCCACGATCACCGGGTTCGTGCTGCCCGGCGCAATGTTGAAGTGGGACCGGAATCCAGTCGACGGGTCGATCACCCGGAACCTCCTACACATGATAACCGTTCATTCTTGTGCAGGGACTCATCAAGATTTTGCCAGAATCCGAACGCCTGATGAATAATTATCCAGAGGTTACCCTGATCGAATTTCCCCTGCTTATATCGTTCACGATACCCTGTTCCGTGTTCAGGAGGTCCTGGGTGGAGGCAAGGATGTGCGAGGAAATTTCCACGCTGACAAACGGATCAATTTTGATCGCATGATTGTAGGATTCCATCGCGTCCTGATAGGACTGAGAAGCCTCTAAGGTGGCCAGTGTTTCCTTGGATGCCGCGGCAGGATCCTGGTTATCCGTAGTGAGCGTCTGGAAATTCGCCCGGATCTTCTGATTATCCTTGATCGATAGTGCAAGACTTGCGTCTCCCTTCCGTATCCAGATCTGCGCGTCTTTCTGGTTGAGTGACAACGCCTTCTCGAAATATTGGATGGACTCCTCGTACTGGCCCTGGTCGTAGAGAATATTGCCGGTCATCACGATCGGAGCAGTCTCGTTTGGGTTCGTGGCCATGACATATTCCAGGTCCTGACGGGCTTCCTTATCCCTGCCCATGGATAGCATGACATTCGCCTCGTCCATCCGTATTGCCGTGTCGTTCGGCGAGAGGGCAATAGCGGATTCGTAGAGGGGGACTGCGTAGGCCGGGTATTTTGTGGCTGCAACTTCACCCGCCGCAAGCGACATGCTTTTTGCTGCCACGTGTGGAGCAACGGCAAGAATGATGACAAATCCGGCGAGAAGGACAAGGACCGCCACTTCCGGCCAGAATAGTATGCTCTTTTTCCGGAACTCCTTTTTTAAGCGGTTGATCTTATTTGCGCTCGCGTATGCATCAAGGACTGCCACTGCCCAGATGATTGCCATAACAATGCGGGGGTCAAATGCCGTATACACCGGCATGACGAGAAGGGCGCCCAGCACACCCGTGAGAAAGATGAGCCCCTTCGCCGTCTCGCCATTATAGAACTGTCCCAGACCTACACCGACAAGAGACAGGGTCGCAGCTACGCGGGAATTCCTCCAATTTTTTTTGGAGAGGTCGAGACCGGGGGGCGTGGAATCTTCGGGCGGGGGAGTCTCAAAGGAACGCAGGCACAGAAAACAAAAATTGTCATCGCTGGTAATCGTTGTCCCGCAGTACGGGCAGCGTTTCATACTAGCGTGAAGATTTGGGAACTTATAGGTATTCCTATAGGTATCAATCAAACTTTTATTATCGAGATATGTTTCATTCTCGTCCAGGGGCTCATCAGCCCTGCGCAGGTAGTTCTGAAAGGGTAACAGGATGTTACGGAGAAAACTAAAGAAACTATAAATTTTTTTAGTGATAGAACGTTTTTAAGGAATTATCCTGCGTCCCGGGACGTCATCAAGATCGATAATATCAAACCCATGAAAAGCATACAATACCTAACATTTAGTACGACATCGATGTATCATATCCTCTATGTTGATGACGAGCCCGGCCTGCTTGAGATCGGCAAACGCTTTCTTGAGCGGAGCGGGCAGCTCAGCGTTGACGTCATCACCTCTGCGCCGGCTGCACTTACGCTCCTCGCCTCAAAGGAGTACGATGCCATTATTGCAGATTACCAGATGCCGGAAATGAACGGCATTGAACTTTTAAAAACGATACGGACATCGGGGAAGACGATCCCGTTTATCCTTTTTACCGGCAAAGGGCGGGAGGAGGTCGTCATCCAGGCCCTGAATGAAGGTGCCGATTTCTACCTCCAGAAAGGCGGAGAGCCCAAGAGCCAGTTTGCCGAGCTTTCAAACAAGATCCGCTACGCGGTCATGCGCAGGAGTGCGGAGGAATCGCTCAAGCAGAACGAGGCCCAGCTCCGGCAGATCATCGACCTGGTCCCCCACATGATCTTTGCGAATGACCGGGACGGGAATTTTCTGCTCACAAACCGGGCACTCGCCCAGAGTTACAATAAGGATGTCACCGATATCGTGGGAAAACCCCAGGCCCGGTTTCATCCTGACGCTGCCGAACTCCGGCACATGCTCGATGACAACCGCGAGGTCATATCGACGGGAACAACCAAGGTTATCCCCGAGGAGCGCTTTACCGACGCAACCGGCAATCACTGCATCCTCCAGACCACCAAGGTCCCCTTCACCACCATCGGGAACAGCCAGCAGGCAGTACTCGGTATTGCCATCGACATTACCAAGAGGATCCAGACAGAAGATAAACTGCGTCTGGCATATGAACAGCTGGCGGCAGCGGAGGAAAAACTGCATGCCCAATATGACGCGCTGGTCGCGGCACAGGCCGAGATCATCAGCCGCCGGCAGCTACTTGAAGAGATAGCGGCCACGGTGCCCGGGGTTATCTACCAGTTCTCTGCAGATTCCGGGGGGGGTCATCATGGATATTTTATCAATGAACGTGCCGGCAGGGACATTTTCGGGCTCGATCATCAGAACAAGGATGTATTCCCATGGTTTGCCGGGCATGTACATCCCGGTGACCAGCGCCGGTTCATGGAATCGATCGACGACAGCCTGAAGAATGCCACGGCCTGGAATTTTGAGGGCCGTTTCGTAAAACCATCCGGGGAGTCTATCTGGTTCCTCGGGATGGGATGCCCGGGTATCCATGGCAACGAACAGGTATATTCCGGTATCATGCTGGATATCACCGAACGCAAACGGATGGAAGAAAAACTCCGGGAGAGCGAGGAGCGGTACCGCCGGATCGTCGAGACCACGGACGAGGGCATTTTTCAGCTGGATAGGGATTTCACGATGGTCTATGTCAACCGGCGAATGGCGGAAATGTGCGGCTGCACGCCGGAAGATATCGTTGGAAAAAACATTGTATCCTTCATGGCGCCGGAAGATCTTGCCGGCGATACCGCCCGACTTGAAGAGCGCAGGCAGGGAAAGAGCGGCCGGTACGAGCGCCGCTTTATGACAAAAGACGGGAGGATCCGGTGGGTGCATGTATCCGCGACCCCCCTTATGAACCCGGACGGCACGTTCCGGGGCTCCTTTGCGATGTGTTCCGATATTACGGATCGTAAAACAGGAGAGATGGAGCTTGTCCGCCGCAACGAGGAACTGCATGCAGCATACGGGCAGCTGACCGCAACTGAAGAAGAACTCCGGGAGAATTACGACGAACTGACAAAAGGCCAGAAACGGCTTGAAGAGAGTGAGAATAAGTACAGGAACGTGGTCGAGGACCAGACCGAATTTATCTCCCGGTTCTTACCGGATGGCACGCATGTCTTTGTCAACGATGCCTACTGCCGGTATTTCGGGCTGAAACGTGACGAGATCCTCGGGCACCGGTTCCGGCCAACGATCCCGGTCGAAGACCGGGAGCTCGTGAAACGGTTCTTTGCTTCCTTGATCCCGGGCCATCCGGTCGATACCATCGAACACCAGATCATCATGCCGGACGGTGGAATACGGTGGCAGCGGTGGAGTGACCGTGCGATCTTCGATCCTTCCGGAACGGTGACCGAATACCAGTCGGTAGGCCGGGATATTACCGCGGAAAAGGAAACTCAGGCAGCATTGCAGGAAAGCGAGATCCGGTTCCGTGAGCAGTACCAGAACAACCCGCTCGCCATCTTCACCTGGCAGCACCGGGAGGGCGATTTTGTCCTGGTGGATTACAACAGGGCGGCGGACCTCCTCACCGGCGGGCGGGCGCAGGATTATCTCGGAACCGCAGCGTCCGTGCTCTATGCAACCCACCCGGAATTTGTGTCAGAAATCATGCAGTGTTTTTCCGATCGGACCGTAATCTCAAAGGATCTCGTATCGGAGCACTTCCTGCCCGGGAGGCGTATCCATGCCACCGCTGCCTATGTCCCCCCGGACCTGATCATGGTTCACCTGGATGACATCACCGAACAAAAAGAGGCGGAGGAGGCACTCCGGGAAAGCCAGCGCACGCTTGCCGATGCGATGGACCTGGCAAATCTGGTGAGCTGGGAGTGCGATCTCAGGACGGGTGTTCTGACGTTCGATAACCGTTTCTCAACGCTGTATGGTACGACTCCGGAGTGCAAAGGCATCTGCCATATGACGGCAGAAGCATATATCCGGGAGTTGGTCCACCCGGAAGATCGTGGTATCCTTTTCGAGGAAGATAAAAGAACCAGGACTACACCAGACCCGCATTACGTGTCAAAGCGGGAATACCG
>JACTVF010000152.1 GCA_019695435.1 Methanoregulaceae archaeon
CTTTGAAGACGCCGGGTTCGTCCGAGAACCCGCCGGCCATGGCAAGATCCGGCACCCTCATGCCTTTCTTCTCCAGTTTCTGACAGAACTCGTACGCGAGCGACTGGAGGTAGAACGTCGGGATACCCCATTCGTTCATCATCGGCCACGGGCTCATGCCGGTCCCGCCGGGAGCGCCGTCAATGGTGAGGAGGTCGATCTTTGCTTCGGAACAGTAACGCAGCGCCATCGCGAGCTCGACCATGGAGTAGGCGCCGGTCTTTAATGTGACGCGTTTGAACCCGATATCACGGAGCCGGTCGATCTCTTCCAGGAATCCTTCCTTTGTGACAAAACCGAGGCGCGAGTGGCGCTCGAACTCCTTGATCGCACCCGCCTTGAATGCAGCCTGGTTCTCCTTTAACGTTGGATCGGGAAGCACGATGTAGCCCCGCTTTTTGAGTTCGATGGCCCGTTCGAGCGAAGTGACTTTGATCTCGCCGCCGATGCATTTTGCACCCTGGCCCCACTTGAGCTCGATAGTGTCCAGGTTGTGCTTACTTGAGACGTACTCCGCGGTTCCAAGCCGGGTGTCTTCGACATTCATCTGGACGAGAATTTCCCCATAGCCCTCGTTGAATTTACGGTAGGTCACAATCCGCCGGTCCATCTCAGGAGACTCGGTGACCTTGCCCTTTGCGTCCCGCTTCAGCCCCGGGTCAATACCGCAGACGTTCTCACCGCAGACGAGCGTGATGCCGGCAATGGCGGCACCGACTGCGAAGTGTTCCCAGTTGACCCGTGCGATCTCCGTGGATCCGAGCGCCCCGGTAAAGATCGGGAGGCGCATCTTTACTTTCTTGTCCCAGCCATACTCGGTCCCGGTATCCACGGTTGAGAAGACCGCTGTATCCGGACCGGCATCGGTACCTTCGGGCAGGCCTTTTGCGCCCACGGCGTATCCCTGGATATTGAGATGGGAATAGTCAATGGGATAGTTTTTGTCAGCTCCCGCGGTGATCCCGCCAAACGGGCCGGGATAAAGAACTTCCCTGCCCCTGAATGACGAGAGCCAGATCTCACAGCTGCCTTTACATCCGTCCATGCACCGGGTACAGATGCCGGAACACGGAACGACGCTCCGCGACCGGTTGACGGTACCTGTTGCTTCATTTGCATTGGGTTGTCTCAGATTCATGAATTCACTCCTTATGTATGAGAGTGGATGCTATCGTTGTGGATCGCGTGCGCCGGAGATGGCGCAAGAATAGTGACCCTGATACGGTTCGAGAATATTCCTCAAACTAATGGAATTTCCTTACCTTTGCTTATAAAAGATTGTATTTTGTTGTCAATTGTCATGTTTTTTGAACATTTTTGGTCAAATTTGAGAATTTTTGATCAGTTTTTCCTACAAAATTGTTAAAATGGGAAATAATTAAAAAAGGGTATGGTCCTTATTAAACCCCTAATATAAAATATGAACTTCGACGTAAAAACAGGATGAAAAATGTGACCCAAAACTGGTTGAAAAAAAGTACCTCAATTTTTGATTAAGTTGATCTTTGGTCTAGACAAGAATATTCAGTTCTATCGCAATGCTGGGGGGCACCACAACGGCGGGGGCGAGCCGCTGGCGAAGCCCCCAGGAGTGTCCAGACAAACTCGTTTTTAAAAAATATTACAGGTAAAATTGGTGGTTAGAATGGGACTATACTCTTAAAAAATAGCCCGGGATCTATTATAAGCTATCCCAATAGTCCGGTTATTCCCTGTACTATATGACTGGCGCGCCCGTCATCAGGTACAGCACAAGAAGGATCACCGGCTGGTGCACCAGGTAGATTACGAGCGAGTGCCGGCCAAGGAATGTGAGCGGTCCGATCGTCCGTGCGGGGAGTTCCGGGAGCGCCCACTGCCGCTCTCCTCCCGGATAGGCAAATTCCCCGGCTGCCATCCCAATCAGCACGAGGCCCATCCACGGGAAGACTGGTGTGTAATCAACACTCTGGAACGTGAGCGGGTGAATGCCAAAGACCAGAAGCCCCATCGGGCCGGGGATGGGTGCAAGGATCCACCCAAGGGCAATGAAGACGATCCCGATCGCCGCGTTCCAGGTGCGGAACCGGAAGAAGAGCGGCGAGAGCATGACCGCGACCCCAATCAGGTGGAGGATACCGAAGATGACAAACCCTTCCTTCAGGTACCACCAGGTCGCGACCGTCACAAGAAGCCCGCAGCAGAAGATCCCGGCGCCCCGCAGCAGGAATTTTTTTACGAGCGCCGGCCCGTGAAGGTTTGAAACCGCACGGGCGTGGCTGATCGCAAGCGATACGCCCACGACGAGCAGGAAGAGCGAGGCTGTCGCATACGCAAAATACCGCCAGAATCCATCAGAAACATCGATCGGCATGATCCGGAAAAAGGCCAGATCAAAGAGAGTATGAAAAATAATCATCATCACGATGGCGATACCCCGGAGAAGATCGACCTCGGGATACCGTGCCGTGCCGCTCATGGGTACTGGTACACTCTTCCCCGGACTCTGATATGTGTTTCCGAGATACTCCCACAGATAAAGCTAAATTGCGGGGGGTTTTAACGTTACGGATTCCAGCATTGCGTTGCGGGGTTCCCATGCTTCCGTCGTACACCTCTCTTTCTGCGTATGATGAATCATGCTTTTCAGATGGAGTGAAATATTGAATGCCGCATTCATGTCTGCATGATCAACGTGTCCACATGTCGGGCACTTGAAATCATTTCCCTTCCGTTAATTCCGTGTACCGCATCTAAAAGAATCCTTGCGATATATAGGCGGGGTCAAAATGGAGGACAGGGACACCAGGCTGTTTAGCCATATATTTTTCAAATATCTGCAATTGATAGAATGACAAACTGTGCAAAGTACGCTTGAAAGAAAAGATGTTGTTTCCTTGTCTTTGAGAATGCTTTTTGGATGCTCAAAGAAAAGTGTTATCGGTTGTCCCTGTCAGTGTCGTACGTTCTCGTGTTACCGCTCAACTGTTGAAGAGTGTTCAGGTACCAGATCCCGTTGGATTGACGGAATACGCCAATATCTGTTTTCCCGTCACCGTTCCAGTTCCCAACTACAGGAATGTCCCCATTCGTGCCAAAATGTATCTGACTATTGACCTTCCCGTTGAAGTTATAATAGTTAAGATACCAGGTCCCGTTGGATGGACGGAATACTCCGATATCCGTTTTCCCGTCACCATTCCAGTCCCCGACAACGGGGATATCTCCGGCAATACCGAACTTTACCTGTTTGCTGAACGTACCGTCATTGTTGTAATCCAGGTACCATGTCCCGTTAGAAGGACGGAATACACCGAGTTCAGTGATCCCGTCACCGTTCCAGTTCCCGACCACAGGGATATCGCCGGCAATGCCGAATTGTACCTGTTTGCCGGCTGTTACACTGCCGCATACGCTGGGCATGGAAATCGATTGGATCCGGTTATTTTCGGTATCTGCGACATAGATATTTCCATTGGTATCGACTGCTATGCCATCAGGCCAGTTGAACTGGTCGTTTGCAGGACCATAGGATCCCACCTGTGTTACGTACGTCCCTGATGACGTAAACTCCTGAATACGGGAATTACCGGAATCAACGACATAAATATTTCCAGAGTTATCAATTGCTATACCCAGGGGGAAATAGAGTTGTCCGTTACCAGCACCTAATCCACCCCACTGTGTTACGAATGTTCCGTTAGAGGTGAACTCCTGGATAAGGTTATTGCCGGTATCAACGACATAGATATTACCGTTTGCGTTCACCCCATTCGCGTTTACCGCTATGTCATCAGGGAAATTGAACTGTCCGTTTCCAAAACCATAGGAACCCCACTGTGTCATGTATGTTCCTGCAGATGTAAACTCCTGGATCCGGTTATTTCCCTTGTCAGCGATATAGATATTTTCCGCGGCATCTACCGAAATGCCGTGTGGGGTACTAAACTGTCCATTATCTGTACCAGAGGATCCCCACTGTGTTACGAACGTTCCGGAAGAGGTGAACTCCTGGATTCGGTTATTGCCTGAGTCAACGACATAAACATTTCCCGCGGTATTTACTGCAATTCCCTCGGGGGTGTTGAACTGTCCGTTTCCAGAACCATAGGAACCCCATTGTGTCACATACGTTCCGGAAGAGGTGAACTCCTGGATTCGGTTATTCAGGGAATCTGCGACATAGATATAGCCATGCGCGTTCACCGCCGTGCCAAACGGCCACTCGAACTGGCTGTCGCCATTCCCGCCGGATCCCCACTGTGTCACATATGTTCCTGTAGATGTAAACTTCTGGATCCGGCTGTTACCAAAATCAGCGACATAGATATTTCCCGTTTTATCCGCCGCTGTACCCATGGGTGAAGTGAACTGTCCGTTGCCAGTACCAGAGGATCCCCACTGTGTCACGAACGTTCCTGAAGTGGTGAACTCCTGAATCAGGTTATTGCCGGCATCAGCGACGTAGATATTTCCAGAGTTAGATACCGCTATGCCTTGTGGATAGTTGAACTGACCGTTGCCAGATCCAGAGGCTCCCCACTGCGTCACGAACGTTCCTGAAGAGGTGAACTTCTGGATCAGGTTATTGCCGGCATCAGCGACATAGATATTTCCCGCGGCATCTACCGCAATTCCGACAGGGCCGTTGAACTGGCCGTTGCCAGTACCATAAGACCCCCACTGCCTCACAAATGCACCGGATGACTTAAACACTTGGATTCGGTTATTGCCGGAATCAACGATATAGACATAACCGCTCGCGTCTACCACTATGCCGGCGGGATTCGAGAACTGTCCATTGCCAGATCCAGAGGCTCCCCATTTTGATACATATGCTCCCGACGAACTAAATTTCCAGACACTGTTGTTATAACTGTCAGTTGCATAGGTGGAACCAGAACTATCCACCGCAACATAATTGGGAATCGCACCGACAGAGGAGGGCACCGCCCACTGGAATGCAGGAGTACCCTGTTGTCCATTGCATCCGCTCACTCCGGTGCTCTGTCCGTTCGTTTGTTTACCGGTTCCTGAGCTCGGGTGCCAATGGTAGAACCAATACCGGGGATAGAGTGGAGAGTTAACTGGTCCTCCCGGTGAAGATTGTGATGGGGCTTGTATCTTGAGGGTTGCAGTCGAATCTTTCACGTTCGTATCAGCATATGCAGGTGAACAAACACCAACCACAATGATAAAAATACAAAGGATAAATATGGTTCTGTTAGACAATTTCCAGAATGGTTTGATCATAGTTTCTCACTCACCGATGTAATTTGTCTGTTATTTCTCTTGGAACTAAAAGAATTTTGCTTTTTTATAAACCGCTCAGATATTTCGATAAGATTTTCTCATCACCCTGCAGACCCGGGATACTCCTCCGATTTCTCTTTGGCAGGGTTTATGACGGGAGGTTCTCGCTTCGAGACTTCTTTGAACCGCACTTATTTCTACTCCGCAAGGCATTACACTATGTATAAATAGCATTCGCTTGAATTTTATTAGTAAAAATTTTTGACATATTATACATACTGTTGTCCAATTTACCGTCGAATTTTTATTGCGGTGGGCGGGGTGCATCCTGAAAAAAGAGGTTCAATATCATGAAACCCGGCTTCCGGTACTAGAGGAGCATGGGGCAACGTCTTCGACCTCTTCAGCACACCAACACGATCACCAGCAAACATTGCGGAAATTCCTTGGTGAGCACCCGACGAACTCCGAAGAGGTCTTCTCATGCAAAGATCTTCTTTATGCGGCGACCGATCTCTGTGGAGTTGCCGGTAGCGGAACAGCTGTCCGAAGGGAGCGACGATGAGAAGGACTCACCAGCTGGGAGAAACGTTCACCTGCAAACGTTTCAGATACGGTCAGATAGAGGCTCTCGTATCCTCTATTGTTCTGGCTGTTTGCATCTGCACTTTTTTTGTTCAACCCGTAAGTGCAGTTACGTGGACATCATCGAACGGATGCTGGACGGCAACCAACGGCAATCAGAACCTCATAATGTGGAATGTGTCCGGGGTAAATTCATGGACAGTCCCGACCGGTCTTACGAATCTCTCGGTTCTGGTAGTCGCCGGAGGGGG
>JACTVF010000153.1 GCA_019695435.1 Methanoregulaceae archaeon
CTCTCCTTGGTCAGCCCCAGCAGAAAAAACCCAATCATATAACCGGGTTTACCTCCGGTAACCTGTCCTATGATGTTGCCACCTTCAACAATTTCGATGATGCGATCTCCGATTTGGCCGAAGTTGAATTTGCAGACAGCAACGGTACGATTACAAACGACACTCGTGAAAATGAGATCCGGTACATCCTGGAACGCGAAGTAGATACTACCGGAGATGCAAGCAGCTGGATGTTTGCCGTACATCACGCAAATACAACGTCCGTTGCTATCTATAACCACAATGAAAGGAGTATCGTCACCCGGCATGCAGGGTTCTCTTGCCCGGTCATATCAATAGACCAGATCATTTCTCCCCGGCAACTCATTGATCATAACATGGCCATGATCTTCGGAGATGAAAGTACAAACGAACTCGTGTCACAGGAAGAGGCCCTTGAGGATGGCAACTATATGCTCACTCAAGTCCGGGCAGGACGCGTCACAAATCCTGATATTCAATGCAACTACGGGAGTGCTGATTGCGACCCATGACTGATGATGCCGGAAACCTCTCTATCGATTTTCTGGCAGGCTTTACCATCTTCATGATAACGTTGATCTACGTAGCGACCCTGATCCCGGGCCTCTTTGTTGGTCTCCAGAGCCGGACCATCGATTATGATGCCGTAGCTTACAGAACCGGGGTTATACTGGTGGAAGATCCCGGGATGCCGCTCTCGTGGGAGTCCCTGCCAAATTACTCAACGATAAGATTCGGGCTTGCACTATCAAAAAATACCCCCAATATTTTGTCTCCCACAAAAATAAACCGGTTTTTCTGCAGTACCGATTTTGTATATCCCGCTGATTACCAGTCGTGGGCAGTTTTCGGGGCCTATCCCTACCAGTTCAATATCTCCCTCCAGATGGCAGGAGATAATGTCACGCAATCTGTCGGGGATCCCTTTCCTGAGGGATACGGGTACAGCCGACGGGTAGTTAAAATAAAAGAGCCAAGCAATGCTACCCTTGATTTTTCAAACTTCCAAGTGATCCAGTCCTCGGCTTCCTCGGTATACACGCAGAATGCAACCAGTCAGTCCTTCTCGATCTATTTTAACTACACTGACCTGCTTAATGACGGCCCCGACAATAACAACCCTGCATATCAGATCAACCCACTCGCTCCAGCGGGCGAGATAATCGGGGGGGAAGGGGCACTCATCAACCTCACGGGCCTGAGCAAAATTCCACAGAACTACTATGGTGGCAATACGAATGTAACCCTGTCGAGTGTCTCAATTTACAATTTGACGGGGCAGGTACCATTTGAGCTCGGCCCGCCGAATTCAACAAATCCCAGCCAAATCAGCTTGTATATCAATGGCAACCCCACACCCGTTACTACGCTCCCGGTGAATGTATTCGACAGCGTATCACTCTTCATACCGCCGGGTTTTCTCGGCTTTGCAGGACAAGGTAACTCCAACACCCTGCTGAACATCACCATGCAGTTTAACCTGACGGATAGTAATGGAAATCCTCAGCAGGACTGGTACCTCAACAGTACCCAGGTCCCGCCCTATGGCGCTTTTGAGTATAACTACACCAACCCCAATGTCACCCAGCCTCAGTTACAAAACGGTGTCCTGGAGGTGGCCGTATGGTAAACGATAACGGCCAGCTCTACACCATCGAGGGGGTTGCCGCCAGCATGATCATGCTCTTTACGATATACCTTGTCCTCGGTGCGACTTCTGTCTATACACCGGGCGACGCCCATATCAGCGACATGCAGCTCGAACAGACAGGAACAGATGCACTGCGGATGATGAATACGCCGAAGAACGGGTCGGCTGGAACGAGCCCGCTTCAAGACATCATTAACGATTTATCGCCGAATACTTTTACTCCTATTGCTCCTGCAACAAATGCCTTCGATCCAACAAATCCCTTCAATATAATGTTCATGAATTATGTGAATAATAAGACGGGAAATGAAATGGATGACCTCCACTACACTGCCAACGTTACGTATTATGATATATCCAAAAAAACAACCGGAAGTCTGCTGCTTGCATCAAACCGCAACCTTAGCGGAGGTGAACATCCGGTCCGGGTGACGGAATGGGTGATTATCGATAAACCGGTTCCGGGTGATGGAACTCGAACCCAACCCCGGGCGGTCTTAGTGGAGGTGCTCTTATGGCGGGACTAAACGATGATGCACAGTGGATCGTGATGATGGGGTTTGTCATAAGCTTCAGTTTTTTCTTCCTCGCGATGATCCTCAACCAGTCCACGGTGGTCGGACAGACCACGGCAGAAAGCGTGCTGGATTTTCCGAAAAATGACATCCGCGATGTAAGGAGTGTCATTATCAATTCATCAGAGATCGGGGATCCGGATTATGTCCACAACGACATCGTCAATATTTCGCTGTTCCGGAAAAATGCTGTCGTGAATTACTCATGTAACCCAACGGGATGTACGAAGCCGTACACCATCAGCATCCATTACAACAACGGAGTGACTGCGTACAATGAGACCTACACATCACCCTGAAAACCGCAGGGAGGCCGGGGTAAGTACCCTGATCGAGTACATAATTATCAGCGGCGTTCTCCTGATCCTCTTTGTCGTGATGCTCCTGCAGGTTAATACAAATATCCTGCAGGGACCGGCCGAAACACTCCAGTATACGGCATTTACGGATATCGGGAACGGGGTATCGACGCGAATTGTTGATGTGTACGCCATTGCACCGACAACCGGGGATATCACCACGTCGTTCCCCCTTCCTGACGATGTAGCCGGACAGAATTATTTCGTAGAGATCTATGCTACGGGTGCGGATCAGTCCGTCATGGTCTCCCAAGGCAACATTGCCAGCAATATCAATCTTTCCGGCATCGGCGCTACGCTGAATATAAACGGGAACACTACGGGAAGGGGTTTGAACAGGATAAGTTACTATTCGGAAGGAGGCTGAACTATGCAGACCGGCAGGAATTCAAAAAAAGGAAACGATCACGCAGTATCCGAAATGATCGGATTTGTTATTATCTTCGGCATCATCATCGCTGGTATCGGACTGGTGACCTTATACGGGTACCCGATGCTGCTGCAGCAACAGTCCAGCTCGAATGAGCAGATCATGGAAAAGAATATGATCGTACTGCAGAATGACCTCAAGAGCCTTGCGTACAAAACGGTGCCCTACTCTGAGACCTCGCTGAACGTGGGTGGCGGAGCACTCACGGTTTACAATACCACTTATGATACTGCGGATTCGTCGAAGTTTTTGATTTTTGGTGAAAATGGGAATCCCCTCACCTGCAGTATTAAGAACAATAACGGGAATTGTGCAATATCATCCGCTCCCTTAACGTTCTACCCGGGTGATCTCCGCTATGACTCGACAAGTGCCCAGACCGGTTTGTCACTTGAAAACGGTGCGGTGGTCAAGAGGATGCTCGCCGAGAACGGGTCGGCCATGCTTGCACAACCACGGTGGTTCTATGACGGCCCGACCAATACCGCCGTGATATACCTGATTGGTTTTAATACCACCACTGACATAATGGCGCAGACAGGAGTCGGTACCGTGAAAATGGATCTGGGACTAACCAACTATACCTCATATAATACTGCAGGTGACACAATCCACATCGAGTATACACCAAATATCAACGCGGATTATTCAACGGCATGGGACAATTATTTTACCGGCACGCTTGGCATGTCTCCTGATGGAGAGGGTGGCTATTATTTTGTTCAAATGCCATCAACACTCATTATATATACGTATGAGGTTGAGATCGAATCCGTGTAATTGTAAAGGGGTTACACAAAGATCAAAAGGATTGGCAGGGAATTTTTTGGCCGGAAAATTTTTACATGCAAAAAATCCGGATTTTAAAATTTTTGACTCTGTTGAAAATCGTTTTTTTTAGATTATTCGGCTCTTTTGAAGCCATAATCTTAAACCTCTGCACACTCTCCTTCAGCTCAACAATTACTCCCCGGAAACATGTATTGTAGAGGATTTCAACAAAACCGATTATACAAAAATCCCATGGCTTAACAAAATGAATGGTGGGGGCTCCCCGCGTACTAATCGGAAATATTCCCCCGGGGATCCCCCACGTTTTTGTGCATCTGATAGGGAGACATGAGCCGATCCAATCCGGGCCCGTTCCGGCCTCCGATCACTCCTCCACCTGCCCAAAATAAGCACGTATCGGGCTCCGTTTCAAAAAGTCCTCAAATAAGCGTTATTTTTGAAAACGGGCAAATTAAAACGTTCACGTATCGCGATTTTGAGGCTCGATCCGGCCCCGGTAAGATTGTTGTGAGCCCGAACAACAAAAAGCCGTAGGAACCTCTTTGCGGGGCTGGAAACAGTATTATATGGGGCTTATTCTGGTCTTATTTTCACCAACCGGGGCAAATAATCCGCCTGATTTCCGGCATCCCCAATCGGACGGTTTTACGGGCGTTTCCGGGAATCCCCCACACATGAAAAAAGAGGAATAGTGCTCTGTGAACACCTACAGTTATACTGTTGTACCTTGTCCCCTGAAGAGTTGTTGAAGATTTTTAAAACAGTCCGGGTCGGCAGCTGGTCTTTTCCAGGAAAGATCGATATGGTTGCTGAAGATTTCAAAGAATGTTCAACAGGGCTTGTGGGAATTATGGCAAATAATGCACCAGAAAATGACCCATATCCGGCGGGAGCCCCATAAACCAGTGCCGGTTTTTCCGGAAAAAGGCCGGTAAGGTTGCTTGAGGATTTCAAAAAAGTCCGGGAGGGCTGGCGAAGATTCCGGGAAATGTTCGGCAGAGTTGTTGAATATTTTAAAAAAGTCCGGGTCGAGATCTGAAGATTTCGGGAAATGGCCGGCTCAGCAGCTGAACTTTTTTTTTTAGCACAGAAACTACAAGCGCGGGCATTTGAGAAGAGTGATATCACATGTGAGGGGGTGGTATTTTTTTAGAGACCTGCTACCGTCATAAAAAATGCGAGGGGAGGGATTTGAACCCGCGAACTTCTTCAAGAACAGATCTTGAGTCTGCCTCCGTTGGCCAAGCTTGGATACCCTCGCGCCTGTGTGGGATTATGTTGGCGACGGGAATAAATAAGGTACCTGATCGGGAGATCACATGAAATCCGCGAGACCCAGCTGCTCCTGCTTCTCCTCGCCAAACGTCGATTCGATGGCAATGTCGAGCACCTCGACCCGCTGCCGGCAATATTCCGACACCTTGTATTTTTTCACCATCGCACGCGACACTTCAAGGTATTTTTTGACCGACCCTTCGTGCACGGTCGGGATGATATTGCCGTTGCAGATCCCTTTGCCCTTAAACTTCGTGCACTTGCCGGCAAGCGGCATCCGCCGGTAACTCGCATTGCACTTGGTGCACCGGAACTTCTGCTTGGAGAACGCGGAGAGGTTCCCCATCAGGTCGCGGATGAAGTGCGTATTCAACACCCGTTCGGCCACATCGTCCGCATCGACGGCCCGGATCTTCTCGGCCAGATCGAGTTCTGCCTCAAGTTTCTCGGACATGGTCTTGAGCTGCGTGTAGGTAGACTCCAATGGCCCTGACGATATGTCCGAGGTGTCGTGCGTGAAGAAGAAACCCTCCAGCTGCTGCGGGGTCCCGATCCTCCGCTCGACCCGGTCGATGAGTGGCTCGACATCCTTTGCCTTTGCATAGTTCAGGCCGGCTTCGTAGAGTTCGAGCGGGTAACCCTTCCCCACATCCAGGTTCAAGGCCTCCTTGTCGATCTCTGCCGGGTCGATACGGCTCGTAAGCACCAAGGGTGCATCCATCGTTCCGCCACGGGTCTGGGGCAAAAACGAGCGGGAGAAATTCAACAGGCCATCCATGAGAAGCATGATACAGTCCTCATCGCCGTCGCACTGCCCGGTGAAGATACCATTCGCGACCAGCGTATGGTCATCTGCAACCGTCAGGCAGTACACCCGGTCTTCAAGCAACGCCACGGTCTCGACCGCTGCGATCCGGTCGGTGATCACTGCCCCGCCTTCGTAGACCGGTACAGCATCCCCGGCCTTTACCTCCATCGC
>JACTVF010000154.1 GCA_019695435.1 Methanoregulaceae archaeon
AAATAGTGCACGCACCACCTTGCCGACGTCTCATCTTTACGTTGACGCATTGTTCGCTTAGATGTGCTTCTCGACTACTGCCTTCAGGGCCGCCTTGGCTTCGGCCAGCTCCTTCTCGGCTGCTGCAACCTTGGCCTTCGCAACTTCCTCGGCCTTCGCTGCTTGTTTCTTGATGTACGCTTCGGCTCTCGCTGCCGCCGCTTGCGCCTTCTTTTCTGCTTTGGCGAACGCTGCCGTCGCCTCGGTAATCAATTTGCTGCTCATGGGGTGTCCCCTCCTGACATAATCATACTGCAAAACTCGATTCGAAGTCCAGCTATTCTTTTTACATTTGCTCGCGCCACCTTTCCGCGCCACTCTTCGAACCACATCTCAAAGGAATAGGGCCGCTGCTGCCGGTGAACCAGCCGCCTGAGTAGGCGCGTCATGCTTTCTCCCCGTACTTCGCAATGCGGAGCGCCTCGCTGATGTGCTCCGGTACCATCTGCGCCGGAGTGCACTTCAGGCACTTGCCGCCGTGCCAGTCGACTTTGACCGGCTCGTTCGTGCGCACGTGCTCCGCGTGCAGAACGCCCGCGTTGTCGTGGATGCCCGGCGACAGGACGGTCATCGAGTGGCCGCATACTCGGAAGATGATGGGTATATGGTTGGGAATTATATACTTAACTCCCTAAATCTTAAAATCGCCCCGTCTCTCCGGGGTGCCAAGTCTGGTCGCCTATTTCCACGTAACCGGCGCAGGCGAAACCGGTTACGTTTCGTTTGTCCCCGCGACTTTCCGGGGAACCTCGCTAAATCAAGAACATTCTGGAAGACCGCCGTTGTAAGCATAAGGGCCGCCGGGACCACAGTCTTTAGAGTCATGGCATCCCCGCTCTCCGTACCAACTAGAGCCGTCTCCACAACAGTCGCAAACGGTGGCATCGGTTTCTGTGGGGTGACTGTTTATCCAAACCAAGATATCGTCGGCACCTAGTTCCCAATAAGTGATGCGCTTGCCCAGCGACCGCATCCACGAAGCTGTCCAGCCGCTCCAGCGTGTGACGTTTGACGTCGTAACCATAGCAGGACAAGAGCCATGAGTAGGGACGCGGCATCACCGTGGGAAGTCATGCGCCGGCGAACAGTTCCTCGCGAGTAAAGTAAGGCATTGGCATGCGGCTGTAAGGCTGATAAAGCGGATGCTCGGGTGTACCATCCGAATTCGTGTGGAGCGCACGCGGGAAAATCTTCTCCAGCCGTAGCTGGTCGCAAACGAATGTGTCCCGGCCCATGAACTTACCGTGCTTGCCCCAACCGCAGATGACCATCTTCGAGCGCCGGGCCTCGGCGTGAATGGCGTAATCGTTGTCCGGACCCACCGGGTCTTCCACCTCGTAAAGCCTGCCGGGGTCCGTAGAACGGAATGCAAACAGGTTGGTCACCAGCAGACCGCCGAAGCCCAAGTGTCGCGCCCGCTGGCCACAGCGATACACGGTCGGGTCATCCTTCTCCGCGTCGGCAGTGCTGGGATTCAGCAGGATGAAGTTGAGCAGCGGCAGCTGTTTGTTCCAAATGCGCCAGAGCATGTAGCGGTACCGCTGGTCCGGCGAGAACACAGCACCCATCTCGACCTTGCATTCGGGGAACAGCATCATAACCGCCCTTGCGAATGCGCCCGGCCCTTCGGGGCAGGGTACTCTTGCGGGCCGCGCGGTTGCTCCGGTATCGGGCAGCCGTACGGTTCCACCTTCGGTTTCCGGCGCTGGGCCTCGCACACCGCCAGCTTCGCACTGTCCATTGCGGTGGCGCGGATGAGTCGGCGTTGCTTCTCAATCACATCGCCTTGGTAGCATATCAGGCCAAGCAACAGGCTCACGAACACGATGGCGACCAGCTTCTCGAAGAGTTCCATTACCAGTTCCTCCCGCGCCGGACAATCTCGAAGTAAATCGGCTCCAGCACAGCTTCCACTTCTCGACCGTCTTCGAACTTCACGCGACCAACTCGGTGGTCGGATGGATGGACGTATTCGACCGCGCACACCTGACCGTTGCGCGTTCCGCCGCCGATGCGGCGCAGCGTATCGCCCTCTCTGAATATGTGGGTCAGCTTGATCATGCACCGTCCAAGCTAGGCGTGTCCGGCATCGCGCCGTCCGCCATTGCGTTCAGCAGCTTCGTCTTCAGGATTTCCATGAACAGCAGGATATCGCCGGGCTCCGTCATGTTGCTCGTCACCGCCGTCTGCCCCCGGTTGTCGCGGATGAGAACGACCACGTCTTGCATGTTCTCGGGAGTAAGGTTCTCGAATACGGTAAGCGGGGTCGGCTCCTCTTCGACAGGCTTCGGCGCAGGCGTGTGCATCTCGTATACCTGAAAGCCCGATACCTTATCCGTCCGGATAGTGTAGCCGTCGCGGACAATCGCTGGAACAATCCGCGCCTCTTGCATGTCCTTCACGTCTGGCGGGTTCTTGACCACCTCATCCAGCCGCGCAAGGAACAGCTTCATCTCAGCAAGCGCCGCCGGGTCGTCGGCGTGGGCCATCTTTGAGAGCATAGCCATCTCGCGGACAGCGGCGTCCACCACCCACTCGCTGGCGATGTTCATTCGCTTGGTGCTTCCGCTTCCGGTCCCCAAGGCGCCTCCTTCCAGCATTGCTGCAACCACTTGACGCGGCTGCTCCATTCCCGCTTCGGCGGGATGGGGCGAGCCGGTTGAAGAGTCGGATAGTTCGGGAAGATACGCTTCAGCAGCAATGCGCTTTCTGCAACCGTAAGCATCACCCCTCCTCAGTCCCACACCATCATCCTGCGAACCGCTGGAGACGTCAAGACCTTATGGCGGAACAATGGCTTCCCGGCGCACTTCGGCCACCGCTTCCAATACACATGCGCGAGGCCACATTTGCTACAGTAAGGCACTCGCGAAAAGCCGATGCGAAAGTCATGCATCTCTTGCTGCCGCCGCGCGAACCCCGCGCAACGCGGACAGGTTCCTGACGTACCATCGTGCTCACGCCAGCTCAGCCAGTTGGCGGCCCAGCGCCAGAGCACCGGCCAACGTAGCATCTTTATTGCGGTTTCGATTTGCATGGTGGTACCACTCTGCTTCAACAATCTTCTTTCTCCAGCGCTCGGTCGAGCGCATCCGCGCCAACCGCTGACGACGTGAACTGCGGAGCGCCCGGCGTTCCCGTGGGCGGTAGATTACCGTTGCCGCCGTTGCCGGTCGTATCCGCGCCCTCGCCGTTCTCCTCGCGGGTCTTGCGGGCGTGGCAGCCTTCGCACACGCCTTGCAGGTTCTCCAAGTCCGTGAACAGGTTCCAATCCCCGTTGTGCGGCTTCTTATGGTCAACCTGCGTGCTGGCGTTCCGCTGGCATATCATGCACACCGGGTCACGCCCCAGCACCACGACGCGGAGCCCGTGCGGGCCGCGCCACATCGCAAGGTTGTTCCACGGATGCGGCATCAGAACAGCTTCCAGTTCAGCCACGTTCCGTACGCGTGCCAGCCGCAAAAGCCCACGCCAAGCAGCCAGTAGAGTTGTAGGTGAACGTAGAAGTGGCCCCACACTAGCCACACGATTGCAGCGGCCAGCACGGGAAGGTTGATTTCGAAGTACCGGCCATACGTCGGATGCTTCCCGTAGATGGCGCTGACTTCGTAGTTCCCCGGCTTCTGAAGCATCTTGTGCTGTGACCAACCATCGATGATGGTAGCCGCAAGCATAAGCGCTGCTAGGATTGCAAAAAGCATGGCTACTCCTTTACTCGCTCCGCTCCGGCGTGCTGGGCTTGTAGAACCCGCCGCTGCCCGCCTTCAGAATCGGTGTGCCGGTGAGGCCGGGACCTATCTTGGCCATCTTCCGACACTTGGGACACCGCTTGTCAGCGATGTCGTTGATGTTCTCGAACCGCTCGAACTCGTGCCCGCAATGTTCGCAGTTATAAATGTGAAGAGGCATCATGCTGCTCCAAGTACCCCTCGAATGCCGCAATAGGCGACGTCCACTACTCTACCATGAGCAGCGCCGGGGCCGCAAGAGAATTCTGCAGCCAGCGTCGTCGGTGAGCCAATACATGTGCAGCCCGTACCAAAGGCCCGCGTCGGAACATTGCATGAAGAGTTGCCTCCAATCCGGTGGTCGCCAAGAGGGGGATGCTCTCTGGCGTAACTACCATAGATGCCGGAACGCCCCCGCTTGTGCCAGCCTCAGCATCTCGACCTGAAACTGCTTCCCATGCTGATGCTTCGGATGCGTGCGCCACAACTTTACGTGCGCCATCTCGTGAAGCAAAAGCATCTTCCAGTAGCACCCAAAACCCATGACCTCTGGGCCGAGTGTAATTTGAAACTTCCCATCGGCAACTTCGAATACCGGACAAGTGGTAGCGCTTGCATCGTGGGTCGGCTGCCAAAAGACGATTGTGTCCTCCGGCAGCTCCCCATTAAAGTACGCCTTGTTGTACTTGATATACCATCGCCGAAGTCGAAGGTCGCCGCGAGTCATGTGAGAAAGCCCGCCTTATACGTGGAGTCGCTTGGTGTTCGCTGCCGCTGCCGCTGCCTGCGCGGAAGCCTGCTTGATGGCCGCCTCGCCGCCGCCGTTGAGCACAACTATCTCGCGGGCGCTCAGCATGATGTTCTGCACCCGCTCCATCGGAATGTACTCAGCGGTCGTGCCCTTATCGGTGAACGTAATCAGCCCGCCGTTGCTACGCAGCGTGGCGAGGATTTGAACGATGACCGCGTTGGGCGGAGTACCGTCCGGGCACCCCACATCAGCCTTGTCCTTCCAGACGCCAGCCGGGTCCTTCAAAATAGCCGTGATATCCACTTGCATCTGCATAAAGCCTCCAGAATGTGTATTGTACTTGAGGAGGGGAGGCGGGGCAAGCGGTCTTTTTGAGGAGACCAGAACTTACCCCACCCGGCTGCTGTGCGCGGCCTGTTCGCCTTGCAACATTTCCGTATCGTGTGACGCCTTTCTATGCTATAATGAATCGCTGTGTTCGAACTTTACCTCGTGACCAATATGGCGAACGGCAAGCAATACGTGGGACAGACCACGCAAGGCTACCTAGTCGTGCAGCGGTACAAGAGCGCCGCCGCGTTCGCAATCGGTCGCATAGTGCTTTGGTTCGCCGTTCGGGAAGCCGCCCAGCCACAACGATGGTCCCCAGCAGAAGTCGGCGTGGCCGTTCTCCGACATCACCCAGTGTCCGTGGAGGTGTTCGCGCGGTATTGGTGCGAGCACGGGGTCACGCCGGGGAACCGGGGCGGTGACCGCTTCCTTGGCCTGCGCCAGCGCCGCACTGCAACCGTAGGCGACGCACAGGACCGTGGCAATTACCACGGTCAGGGTAAGCCGCAGCAGTAGGCTACGCATTGACCTTCTCCCAGTGGCCGGTATCCACACCGTCCGGTACCCACTTTTGCTTTGGCCGCCCGGCCCGCTTGGCGGCGTTGTGCTGCTCCCGCACGTAGGGCTTCTTCTTCGAGTTGTCCTTGCGCTTGCCGTCTGCCATTACACCCTCCCCTGCGCCCGTCCGCTTCCTCAACGGAAGAATATCTGACGCCCTTCCGGGTTTGCTGCTGCCGCCACTCCGCGAACTTGCTCATCGCCGCGCCATCTCGAAGTCGCTTTCCTCTTCACCCGGTGTTAGAACCGCGCCTTCGGGGACGAACCGCTCGACGATTTCCGGCTGTATGTCCGCCGTGGGGTCGCGCTGTTCATCCGTAATCATGTGTACAGTGTACCTCCGGGGGTCAGCCCGGTGCAAGTCCAATCACCAAGTCCCGCCGCTCTTTAGTAACCGCGTCGGGCGCGGTAAAGGGCGGCCCGTAGGCCGCCCGTGCTGGGGGTGGGTAAAGCTACTCGCATCCGGTACCGCAGAAGTGTGGCGTGGGGTCGTAGTCGAACCGCACCAGCCAGTGGCTGCTGTTCGCTACCGTTGCGCCGCCGTTAAAGACCTTCCAAATCTCGCGAGCCTCGCGGATGTTGACGCCCGGTAGCGCCCGGCGGATTTCGTCGGCGTGCTGCTCGGCAGTCCTGCCGTGCGTGTAGAAG
>JACTVF010000155.1 GCA_019695435.1 Methanoregulaceae archaeon
ATGAACGGTACCCGGCAAGCTACACGAACTTCTATATTGGAAACACCGTGGTGATCGTGCCGGTCTTTGACGATCTCCATGACGAGGAGGTAATCCGTATCCTCCAGAACATCTTCCCGGATCGAACCGTAACCGGGGTAAATGCCCGGGCAATGGTTGAAGGGTTCGGAACATTCCACTGTGCCACCCAGCAGCAGCCCAGGCCGTGAACTTTTTTTTTTTCAGCTGAAATATCTGTAAAAATGATTCAGGAACTTCGTTGAATTATGGCGCAGGTAACTACCACTTGTGCTACAGGTCAGGGAAACGGGAAAAAAGGCTGGTGCTGTTCTGTTTTATCTGGGCCAGTGCAATCTCCGGTCTCATTGTACGTTTATCCCCTCCCGCTTGCAATAAAAGGTATCGCAGAAATGACCGGATCTTTCTCCGGTTAGAATCAAAGGAAGTGCAGCCATGAATATGCAGAGCACAGCTCCCCAGCCACCGCAAGGCCCCCAAAACGCATCATACCCGCAGATAGCAGGCACGATCCCACTTAACTTCTGCATTATTTTATCCAAGGATGGCAGGATAGACCGGCTCATCGACTGCCCGCTGGAGGAATACCTCGCGGCAATTCCTAGTGCAAGTATCGCATGGATCGATTACAGCACAAAGGATGATGCAATGGATATTGAGCAGATCGCCCAGCTTGTCGGGTTCACAAAACTCCCGATCCCAAAGCTCTCTACCGGTTTCTACTCGGCATACGAAGACTACGATACCGAACTGGGCATCATGCTCCCGTCAGTGACCATGAAGGACGGCAATATGACGGTCCATCCGCTCTTTGTCCTGATCCGCGAAAATTTTATCCTGACCGTCCATTCCGAGGATATCAACCGCCTGCTCCGGTTCTCCCGGTATGCCCAGCCATTTTTCAAGCGCATCAGCTCCGAGTGCACATGCGACAAGATAACCCTCGTGCTCGAACGGATTATTGACGAGAACAATGACCGGAACTTCGAGTACCTCCGGGAGATCGAAATGCATGGCGACGCGATCAGCAAATCTCTTATCGAGGAGAACATCGCAAAAAGACAGATCGCCCACCAGATCTACCGGATGAAGCATGTGCTGATCGATTACCTCAACGTGCTCTGGGCGACAAAAGATGTCATAAACTCGCTCCAGTACGGGGACGCTGACCTGGTCACAAACGACGAGAAACTGCTGGGCCGGATCGGGATCCTCTCGGACAACATCGAGCGCCATATCGAGCTCTCCGAGCAGATGTCAAACGTCCTCGCCTCGGGTCTTGAGGTGATGCAGAGCATTTACAACAACCAGCTCCAGAGCCTCAACAACCGGTTCGCCCTCGTGACCGCGTACCTTACTGTGCTCGGCACCGCATTTTTAGTTCCCAACACGATTGCCACGATTGCCGGCAGCGGGATCATGGAAGGCCATATGGCAGAACAATGGTGGTACCTGCCGCTCCTCATTGTGTCGACGATCGCAGCAACTGCCACATCATTTATCTGGGTCGTGCACGTCTGGAAATCGAGGAAAGAGGAGATTTAGTCTTCTTTTTGGGGAGTTCCTCCCGCTTGATTTGCGCAAGTTCAGACTCAAACCATGTACCTATGCACTGCCTGACCACCCCCAGACTTGCATCGCTGTCAAGGAAGATCGCACCGATGATGGCTTCCATGGTATCGGCAAGGATCGTCTCTTCCCCGGATTGCCAGAGGTCCTTTTCCCCGCGCCCAAGCCTGATGTACCGTTTGATCTTCATGCGCCGGCCGATTTTTGCGAGGCTGTGGTTGTCCTCAAGCTGTTCCTTTGTTCTGGTTATGGTGCCCTTTTCCTGAAGACCCTTCTCCATCAAAAACAGGATAATGCTGGTCTTCAGCACCGCGTCACCGAGAGTACTATATGCCTCCTGGGTCAGGCAGATCCGGTTTTTCTGGATCAGTTCGTTTGCATATGCAGGATGGGTCAACGCCCGGATCAGGTGCTGCCGCTCAAAAAAATGGTACCCGATGATCGTCTCGATTCCACGCTGATCGTCCTTTTTTTCCATAATCTTCACTCAGCCGTTGGCGGATAACTACATAAATATCGCGGACCCGGCTGCGGTTTTCCTGTGTCAAACCAATGCAATTATATTTATCTGAAGCAATCTGGAATTATCATCACATGGAGGATCAGTCTGATGAAAACTGACGAAGCAAAAAAGATAATTTCCCTTGCCATTGACCGCGAAGTCGAGTCCTATACTTTCTATCGAACGGTATCTGACAAGGTCAAAGATAAGGCCTTAAAATCGTTGTTTAATGAACTTGCCGGTGAGGAGACGAAGCACCGCAATTTCCTGCAGGGACTTCTGGCAAAGGGCGTCACCACGATGCACTTCGATACGAAAAATGACTACAAGGTCGGTGACTCGCTCCCGACACCGACGTTAACTGCAGACTTAAAGCCCCTGGATGGTCTTGTCATTGCGATAAAGAAAGAACTGGAGGCCATGCAGATGTACACCCAGCTTGCAAAACTCTCAACGGACACCGAGCAGCAGCTGCTCTTCTCCCAGCTCGCCACGATGGAGAGAGGGCACAAGGCACGGCTTGAAGACATCTATACCAACATGGCCTTCCCCGAGTCCTGGTAACCGGGTTACACCCATAAGACCGGGTGAAAGGATGCACTATTGCATCCGTTCATTTTCTCTTTTAACCTGCCGGCTTTTACCGGCTACGGCCATATATGATCAGCCCACCGGATCCTTAACCAAAGGTATTTGTTGGAGTACGAGAGCGGCAGAGTTCATGCAGTAGCGTCTGCCCGTGGGCTGTGGGCCGTCATCGAAGACATGCCCAAGATGTGCACCGCAGCGGGCACAGAGGACTTCGGTGCGTACTATACTCTGAGATATGTCCTTCCGGGTGAGAACGTTGAGCGGCGAGATTGGTGCAAAGAAACTCGGCCAGCCGGTGCCGGAGTCGAATTTGGTCTCTGAACGGAAAAGGGCAGTCCCGCAACAGGCACACCGGTAGATGCCATGCGCCTTACAGTCATGGTACTTGCCGGTGAAGGGATATTCCGTTTCCTGTTTTCGTGCCACCGCAAACTGCCGGGGGACCAACTGCGCCTGCCACTCTGCTTCTGTCTTTACGATCGGAAAAACATAGTCCACCCGATCCTTTTCCGGGTTGAAGATGGGGATGGTACCGGCCCCACCTGCCGCCTTTGCCTCTCCGTGCTTCATTTCCGGGTGGACCTCCCTACCATGAGATGAGGATGGGGGGCAGCGGATGATAGACTTTCTGATGCTGACACGAGTTATTACATACCAAAGAAACTGAGGATACGGCGTTTCGGATCCTTATAAAAGATCCTCGCCCCGTCCTTGATATTCCTGACATCCTCAATGGTATAGAGAATATCGGGGTATTCCTTCGATATAATGGAGAGAAGCCGGGAGAGTTCCTTTCTTGGGACGATCATGAGGATAATGCTGACGGATCCGGAGAAACTTCCGGTGCCTTCGATCCGGGTCATGCCATATCCCAGCGTGGAAAGCCGGGACATGATGGGCTGCGGGTCGGCGGGGGTGATGAGCCGGACAATCACGTACCCGATCGAGATGAGGTTCTCGATTGTCATGCCAAGCACCGTCCCGATACCATACCCCGCAAGATAGGCAAAGAGGTTCCAGTACTGGGTAAGGTTCGTGAGCACGAGGCCGGTCGAGATCAGCCAGATACCGGTCTTGACGATCCCGACATATGCTGCGAGGTTCGCATGCCCCTTGCTGATGGAGATGGTCCGGACGGATTCAAGGTTCGCCTCGGCAATACGGGCGACGAGGATCAGGAGGGGTATTGCTGTTGCTGACCAATGGGTACCTATGTCCATGCGTCGTGTGGCTCCTAACCACAGTAATCGAACCGGATGGGTTGTATAATTTGCAGAATGGTGCCCCATACCTCGTTTCCTTAAAAGAGGGGGAACGGGGCGGGTTCCGGTATTGACTGCATAAATCCGGTATAGCAGATGGGTGTTTTTAATCCGGCATTGGTTGCGTACTTTTAAAAATTTGGCATTTCTGTTTCATTTAATGTCAACGGGGTAATTTTTTTCTTTTGTTTAAAAACATGGAGGTGCCGATTCAAGAGATCCCGGTTTCTCGATCAAACCCCCATAAACCATAAATTGAGATATAAAAGGGATTGGCCGGCGCAATTCATACAAAACGATCACGCCAATTAAGCGTTCATTTCATAAGGCTTTGAAGGATCCGAACATTTAGGGTCTTCTCACGCCCAATCGAAGAAAAGATACTTTCACCATGCATGGACCGGCGCTTATCACCGTCCAACGATCATGATATCATCAGAATGAGGAAAGGTGTGCATCTCATAATCGGGGTTCTGGCATTTTTTGTTTACGCGTATCTGACCAGCCTCATCCGTGAGACCGCCACTGAGACGTTTATCATCGGACTTTTCGCAGTCGCTGCAGGTTCAATGATGCCGGATATTCTGGAGGCCCCGACCAGCTGGAGACATAGGAAACTATTCCACAGTAAAAGAGCACTGAAAGGAGTGATGGTAATTTTTTGTATAACCACAGCGGCCAGCTTAGTACCACCACCGCTTATGCCCGATCCAGCCATTGTCTACGGTCTTTCCTGTTTTGCCTTGGGGTACCTGTTCCACCTTCTGGCAGATGCCATGACAAGAATGGGGCTCCCGGAATAATACAAAACGATGCCGATGAACGCCTTATCGCCTCAAGACATCCAACCGGGTAATAACACCACCCGATAAGAATCTCCATCGAAAACGGTCCCCTGCATAACACTCACGGCTCTTCGGGACTTCACGAAAAAATACAGGATTCATGCCCGTTGCCCAAGAGCCCGGATGACAGCATCGCCGAACTCCCGGGTCCCGGCCGATCCGCCAAGATCCCGGGTCCGGATACCGGACGCAAGCACCTGACCGATTGCAGATTCCAACCGAACGGCTCCTTTCGTGTCGCCGAGATGATCGAGGAGCATTGCAGCACTCCGCAGGGCAG
The DNA here is from genome assembly GCA_019695435.1 of Methanoregulaceae archaeon. GTDB lineage: Archaea > Halobacteriota > Methanomicrobia > Methanomicrobiales > Methanospirillaceae > Methanoregula. The sequence goes on from JACTVF010000155.1 coordinate 5,068, forward strand.
CGATCGGGTTTGCGATGTTTTTGCCGGCGATATCCAGGGCGCTGCCGTGCACCGGCTCAAAGAGGGCATAGCGGTCGCCGATGTTTGCACTCGGCACAAGGCCCAGACCCCCGATAAGGTACGAGGCAACATCAGAGAGGATATCGCCAAAGATGTTCGTCGTCACGATCACATCGTATGCCTGCGGATGCTGGAGGACATCAAGACTGAGGGCATCGATAAACTTATCACTATACGACACCCCTGCCTTTTCTGCCTCAGCAATGCAGATATCCCGGAAGAAAACGTCGGACTTGAGGACATTTGCCTTGTGCCCGATGGTGAGCTTCCCCTGTCGTTGCTGCGCAAGCCGGATCGCCGCTCTCACGATCCGCCAGGTCCCCGTCCGGGTCACAACTCGGAGCGTCGTCGCACGATCCGGGCCGGTCTCCTCGATGCCCGAATAGAGGCCCTCGGTGTTCTCCCGCACGATCATGATATCAAAACCCTCTCCTTTGACCGGCCGCAGGTTCGCGTACAGGTCGAGCGCTTTCCTGATCCGCAGGACAACGCTCTGGTAATCCTTCATCGGCGGGGTCGTGACCGCCCCGAACAGGACGGCGTCCGCAGTTTTGAGCTCCGCGATATCGCGGTCTGCACAGGGGCAGCCGGTCTGTTCCCAGCGCCCGTACCCCACCCCGACCGGGAAGAACTCGTACTCGGGATGGAGCACTGCGAGAGCTTTTTGTGCAACCGGAATCACCTCGTGGCCGATCCCGTCGCCTTCAACGATTGCGATCCGGGTCATCTCTTCCTCCACTGGCTGACCAGTTCCTGCACCGAGCGGGCAATCGTTGCTGGACTGGCACCCCAGTGGACGATCGCCCCGAACTTCCCGTCCCAGGTCGCAACCCCTTCGCGTTCGGCCCGGCAGCACCGGGCAATAAACGGCTCTTCTTTGATCTGCTCTAACGGGCAGATGTTATCAAGCGT
>JACTVF010000156.1 GCA_019695435.1 Methanoregulaceae archaeon
TCATGGAGTGATGCAGTGGTAGTCTGAACTTCCCAGATCAATCCATAATCGCAGTCTTCTTTGGTATGGGCTTTAAACCCAAAATATGACTTGGAATTCTTTTTCGTCCATGTACCCTCTTTCCGCCTTCGTGTTTTTGCCTGGTCTCCACGGGGCTTATCTGCCGGGGCGTGTCCCGGATCAGCGGTGATGAACGTAGCATCTTGGATCGTTCCTTTTTGCCGGCCGTCCCAAGATCCACAGCTGTAGCGCCCATCACGCCGGGAGCTATCGCAGCTGTCATCAGGCAGATAAACGCTACGGTAACTACAATGGAGAAAAGTTTTCCTGTACTTTTTTATATCTTTCATGGGATACTCATTAGTAGTTTCTCTTCATGCCGGCCCGGGAAACAGTAGCGTTGTCCGGATGCAGATTTTGGAGCAAAATTTGCAATCACGTTTCAGCAGTTTTTTTAAAATCGGGGCGGATATATCGCCCGGGGAGAAGAGTATATCAGGATTAGTTTTTTTCCAGGGTCAGTTCAAGAACCCCGTCGGAAAACCGTTTCTTGCTGAATTTTACGTCACAGGGGATGGTGATCACTTTTTTGTACTTCATCGCATTATCAGCTGCAACAATAGTAACCAGGGTTGAGGAATTTTCAAGATCGACCTTGATCTTTTCCTCAGCTATGCCGGGCAGTTCTGTAATGATGTGGAGGAATTTTCCGTCATCAAAAAGAGTTGACACTGGTTCGATGGTTTTTATTGGTCCGGTCATGTGAGAAGTTCCCGTGCTGGCATCGTTTGTGAACCTGACGTATGGGGGTTGTTTTCATGTATTGTTACATTTAGAGGAAATTTTCCTGCGGATATCAGCATGTGGAATCCCCGACCCCAACGTTTGGGATTTCACATGATGCATCTGCACGCGTGGCATCGTACCGGTTTTTTGTCGGCAGTCTCCACACGGTTAGATGAGTCGATTAAACAAAGCATTTTTTTTTCTGAAAGATGGCAATCAACCTCCCCGGCTAACATTCTACCAGATGGTTACTACTTTGTGAAAGCAGATAAAACAGACTGGATTTTACAATTTTTGTTTCGTTTTTTTTGGTTTTTTCGTACTGCACTCATTTCAGATTGGAACAATAACCCCCAAAAATTGGTGCTGGTCACGTAAAAACCGGAACGCCCACCCATCTTCATCATTTTCCAGCACATCCCCCATTCGGATTCGGGCCCCTATGGCATCCCGGCGGCCCGATCAGGTGCCAGACAATCAACCAGTCGACCAAAAAAACACCCCCGACAGAATACCGCTAAAGGGATACTATAATTCCCTGCAATTTACCCGTTTTTGGATTTTTGCCACAAATCGCAGAGATAATTTCTGTGGTGGACAAAAGAGTTCCATTTTTGTGTTCACCACCGGGCCCTGATGGGAAAAAAGCCCGTTTAGGCCCCGGATTGAGGGGGCGGGACCGTGTGTCTGATGGCAGGGTGGCTTTACCCCGTCAGGGGATGAATAATTCGATGTTCATGGAGGGTAATTTTAGAGAAGTACTGGTTCTGGAGAAATCGACATGAACCGATCGGTTCACACCGGAACTATAAAAATTGTTGGTAGAAAATAGGGGGAAGACTCCCCAATTCAAGATGTCCCAGACCACGAGCACCACCTTTTTCGTTTATTGTGATCTTTATTAAACTTCCCCTCATACTTTTTTATTATTCACACCCGCGTTTGTTCCACTTCCGCCAACCAGGATATGCTGGAACACCAGCTTGAAGTCATTGAGTTTCTGGCCGATGTGTTTTTTCCCTTTTTCTGTAGGACAGTACAATTTGGATTTTCCTGCAACCCTGATCTCAAGGCACCCGTCTTCCTGAAGATCGTGGAGGATTGTGTACACCCGTGCCTGCGGAATAAACACCTTGTACCGGTTATGGATCTCATGAACGATATCATACCCTGAAATCGGTTTGTCCAGAAGGGAAAGGACCACCGGTTCCAGCGACTTTTTTATGACATCATCGATGGTTGACTGGGGAACCACAGAAACAGATTCAGCCGGGAATGTATGATGGGCAAATGAAAGAGTCGTATCTTTCCCGGTTGATACGATGATCTTGGAAATACCCTCGGCCAGGGTTTTTATCAGGGTGTGATCGATTTTTCCGATATTCAGGGCAATGATCCCGGAAACCGGAAGCCCGGCCTCCTTTTTTAAAAGAAGTAGTTTCCGGATTGCCAGGATATCATCGAACTCCTCGGTTTCAGAAAAATCAAGCAGGATTTGCAGCGAATCCGGTGTACCTGCATCCAGCAGGGATTCCGTGCACTTTTCAAGGATGGGCAGCAGGGCAAAAACTTCGTTTCGTTTTATCCGGTGGGTATAAAGTTCCTTTTTCATGATTTCCTTGGGGAAGTATTTCTGGAGAGTGGACTGGAAATAGGCAAACAGGTTGCGCCCTCCCTTTTTTATGCCCTCCTCCAATGAAAATTTAAAGATCTGGTCTTTTGCGACCTGGTCTGTGTAGAGGAAGAGAACGATATCGGTGAATATATCTTTTAACAGTACGGTTTTTATTTCCGGCAGGTCGAGATAGGCAAGATCCTCCCCGGTGGGCAGCCCGGCCTCCGTTCCCGGCAGAATTGTTTCCTGCACCGGTTTTTTTAATTTTTGCTCTTCCAGTTCTGTCGCTTTCCGGAACAGTGCCACTTCAATAGCTGCTTTGATTTGCAGTTCGGTGAAGGGTTTTACAATATAGCCGTAAGGCCGGACATTTTTTGCTTTTCCAATGATGGTATCGTCGGCATACGCGGTGATAAAAACAACCGGAATATCCAGTTCGCCCGTGATGATTTTTGCCGCTTCAATACCATCCATCGTTCCCGGCATCACGATATCCATCAGCACAAGGTCCGGTATGAGACTCCGTGCCTTATCGACAGCATCTTCACCGGAAGCGGCCATACCTGCAACGGTATATCCCATTAATCTTAACCGTTTTTCCAGCTGCATCGTGATGATTGCTTCATCGTCTACAACAAGTATTTTCGACATAGTTATGCTCCTGCAGGTAACGCAGGAAATTCTATACGGATTTCAGTACCCTGCCTGCACGTAAACGCAAGTGATCCTTTCAATTGATGCTCCACAAGTGTTTTTACCAGTTGGATTCCAAGACCGTTGGAATGACTGACATCAAACTTGCCGGGCAACCCGATTCCATCGTCACGGATCGTAATTCTGATCCAGCCGTCCTCCTGCGATGCAGAAATCATAATAGTGCCATTTTTTCGTCCTTTGAAGGCATGTTTGTACGCGTTGGAAAGGATCTCATTCACGACAAGGGCACAGGGAATGGCCAGGTCTACCGGGAGAAATATTTCCGGGGAATTAATCTCGCAGCTGATCTCGTGTCCCTTGTGGGAAAAAATACTCGATAACCCGTCTATTTGATCCCGGATCTGGGCTGGCAAGCTGATTCTTCCGAACTGCTTGCTCTCATACAGCCGTGTATGGATCTGCGCCATGGTCTGGATTTTAAGCATCATATCGGTCAGTACGCTGTTCGTTGACTCATCCGGAGAATTCATCCGGGCCATATCGAGCAGGCCGGATATCAGCTGGAGGTTATTCTTGACCCGGTGGTGGATCTCACGAAGCAGCACTTCCTTTTCCTGTACGGATGCAACAAGTTTTTCCTCTGCATGCTTGCGATCGGTAATGTCCCGGAAACTCCAGACCCTGCCGACCACAGTATCCCCGATTTTCTGGGGTTTTGAATAGCGTTCAACGATCCTCCCGTCTTTACATTCGATCATGTCAAAGCTTTCGCGTCCCGGGTGGGACTGGAGCTCTTCAAGGCTGGATGAAAATTCTTCAGGATTTTTGAGCTGCGGCAGGACATGATTCATTACCTCTTCGTTTTTCCCTGAGGCCAGCAATGCCGGGGGGATATTCCAGAGGTTCATAAAATTCTGGTTATAACCGGTGATCTTACCCTGCTCGCCGACTACATAGATCGCGTCTGCTGTCGATTCAAGAGATGCATTGAGGAGCGACAGGGTTTTTTTAAGCGTTGCATCGGCTGACTTTCGCTGCCTGATCTCCTCATTCAGCGTCACGTTTATTTTTGCATATCCGGCAGCCCGCAGCCTGTCCTCGGCCTCTATCCTTTTCCGGTCGGTGATATCCTGCCCCTGGGCGATCGTCGCAATTATAGTTTTCCCGTCGGGTCCAAAAATTGAGGCAGAGTTCCAGAGTACGGTCCGGATCCCTCCCTTCTTGTGGAGAATGGGTATTTCCACGCTTTCCCAGCGTTCCCCTTCAAGAGTGGTCTTTTTGATAAGATCCATCGTCTCATCCTGGTATTTCCCCGGTAAGAGTATGTACATAGGCTGTCCGACGACTTCTTTTGCTTTCCTGCCCGTAAGGTGTTCAAACGCACGGTTGAACAGGGTAATGCGGAATTCCGGATCCCAGACCATAATAGGGGCGTTCGCATAGGTAATAAGGTTGTCAAGGTATTCCTTTGTTTCACGAAGTTTATCCTCAACCTGTACCTGCTTGGTTACGTCAAACGCGACTTCCCCGGCACCCACGATATTCCCGTGGGCATCCCGGAGAGGAGTGTGGAGTACATGATAGACCCTGCCGGGTTTGCCGGGCTCGCTGAACCCTATAACCTGGTTTATCGTCTCTCCATTCAGTACTTTGCTCCACTCGTCCACGGTCCTTTTCAGTTCTTCGGGTTGATCGGCGAATATCTCAACCATGCTGGAGCCTAAGGTGAGGTCCTTACCGGTGAGCCGCTTGATCTCTTCCTTATAGGTCTGGTTGAAGAAAATATACCGGAAGTCCATGTCCTGCACCGCGATAATAACCTCGGTTCCTTTTGTTACGGCCTCCAGCAGCTCGTGAGCCCGCACAAGGCTCTGCTCGTTGAGGCGCAATGCCTCATCGGCCAGCTTTTGTTCGGTCAGATCGACCATCGCTATTCCAATCCCGTTGATCTGCCCGGTTCTGTTCATCAGGGGTTCAAGATACAGGTCAAAGTACCGTGGTCTGCCATCGGTTTTCAGCCAGGTTTTCTCATGGACTTCCTCACCCGTTTCAAGAACCTTGCGCTTGAACTCAATCAGCCGTGCCGCATCGTCCGGTGCGTAGAGGTCGGAGTCTTTCTTACCCCTGACAAATTCTGTTTGTATGGCATTGTGGTAGTACGCCCACTGGTACACCAGATCTTTACTCTGGATAGCGGCCGATACCGGTGCATTCCTGAGTGCCAGCTGGAAGCGTTCCTCGCTCCACTTCAGTTCCTTTTCCATCCACCTGCGTTCGCTGATGTCGTGGCTTGTGCGGATGATCGCGATGAGCCTCCCGTCGTCATCAAAGACCGGGGCCCCGTGGCAGTAGACGGGAAACTCATGGCCGTCCCGGTGCCGTACGGTGTACTCCCCGGTCCAGGTATCTCCCTTCGCGAGCCGTGCGGCGATATGCTCTGCGTCCTTTTTCAGGATCGCCGGTGGTGCAATATCGCCGAACGCGTGCCCCATGACCTCCTCCGGCTTCCAGCCGTAGATCGTCGTCGCAGCCGCGTTCCAGTAGCTGATCTTGTCACTTGGATCGGTCGCGATGACTGCGTCCCCGACCGCATCGAGCATCCATGCCTGAAACCGGAGCTGCTGCTCGTCTTTCCTCCGGTCGGTGACGACAACGCTGATCTTCGTATCCTCATCGGGTGAGAGTGGGCTCATGGAGATGAAAACGGGGAGGGATGAAGATCCCTGCCTGATACGGACCTGGACCCGGCATGCCCCCTTCGCTATCACACGCACTGCCTCTTCGATATTCGGGAGGAAGTCCGGGCAGACGTAATCGACAAAAGACGTGCCGAGCACCTTCTCGGGG
>JACTVF010000157.1 GCA_019695435.1 Methanoregulaceae archaeon
ATAATCCGTGCATCCGAATGTGCCTTGATTTCACGTGCCGCAGCAACCCCGTCCAGTTTTCCCGGCATGTTGATGTCCATGAATATGAGATTAGGTCTGGCTTCTTCGGCAATCTTCACCGCTTCATCGCCAGATTTTACCAGAACGCAGTTCTCATACCCGAGATCTTTCAGCCGCTGCAATAACATGCGCCGGATGGTCTGACTGTCATCAACGATGAGGATTTTTATGTTTTTATTACCGGTATCTCCGGAATCGGTCGTTGATGACGCGTCTTGCTGACAGATCGCGGATTTGCTGTCGTCACCCGGTTTCGCCGGGCTCCCGGTTTCCTCGTCCACCAACATTCCTTTACCCTTCCCATCCGGGACAGGGAGATTTTCCGGCGATCTGGCAACACCCTTATCGGCTGCAGTTGCTTTGCGATGACGGGCGGTTAACTTATTACGCTGGAGAGCCAGATTCTCCCGCATTCGTGTCGAGATCTCGGTGAATGCCTCGAGGCCATTTCTTCCCATCCTGTTTTGGACCATGACCTGGCGGAGGTCATCCTTTGAGAACACCTTCTCTATCGCGTCAAGATCATATGTGCTGAGATTGCCCATACCCAGGATAGTGAAGAAGACTGGCAACCCGTCGCGGTCAAATACACTGGAGAGCAGTTGTTTCCCTGCCCTCTCGATAAGGACAGGACGTATGCTTTTGTCGCATGCCTTGGTGAGCAGATGGATCGCAGGCTCGCCATCCTGCTCAATTCCCGCCAGGTCCTGGAGGTCTGCAATCATGATGAGTGCCGACCGGTCGATTTGCCCGCCTTTTTTTATCACATTAAAAACGAACCTGCCTTGCCGTGCACAGTCGGCTTTAACAACTTCACGGAACATCGCCAGGTTCTCCGTGCTGATCTTATTCTGGATCTCGCTCTGCACTTCCATGGGGGATAAAAACAAGGAAGAAAACAATACGCCCCAGGCAAAGGTCAGTATGCGGAAATCCGGTTTTTTGGGTCCCCCGTTCAGTGAGGACTCGAACAGTTCAAGCAGCTGCTGGGGGGTAGCACGCTCAAGCAAGGAGTCTATGGACTGCGGTATGGATGCATGTTGATGACGTTCCACCGGGGATTTGGGAAGGACCGCAATTTCTATCGACTGAAGTCTGGACTCAAGTGCTGACAGCTTTTCCATTACATGGATCTTGGACTCAAGTGCTGACAGCTTGGCGTCGTACTCTTTCTTGATCTGCTCCACATCCTCCGCGGAATACGTGAACGTGGAAGATTCATGCCTCTCTTCTTTGTTGTCTTCCCTGGTTTCCATGACTCGTTTTTTTATCGTAGTTATGCAGCCTGATTTAGTGAGGAATAATGTGAGATTTCCCGGTAGTGTCCCTATAATGCTGTAAAATCAGCACAACCTGTATCCAGAGAGATCATCTCATTCATCACAGATAAATACCGGTTATCCGTGATCCACTCCTCGTTAATATCGATAAGAATCGAACCGGTGAGTCTTATCAGCGAAGCATCAGTCGGCAAGGCCCCGATCTTTCTGCTCCGTCGTTTGAGTTCTTTATGAACGCGTTCCAGGAGATTGGGGGTCCGGATCTTTTTCCAGTGTGCCGGAGGAAATGCCCGGTAATTCACCAGGCCATGCTCGAACCGGTAGATGGTATCAGCAGCCCGTGAGAATCCGGAAATCTCCAGTTCTTTCGCATAAGCAAGTAAGAGAGCATGATCACTGAGACATTCTTTGAGTCGTTCAGCGATCGACTTGTGATATTTTCGGGAGTGTTAAAATCTGAAGGAAAATTTCAGTACAATCAATCTGTTTGCATATTTCCATCAGGATTTTAAAATCAAATGTACGCAGACCTTCTCGTACGTTTATTTAAAAAGATTCACCGCCGGGCAGCCAGCAGGTACACGGCCCGGTGCGGGCCGAATTTGCTGCTGACGTCCATGGTTTTTAATTCCCGGATGGTGAAATACGGCGAAACGAGGTCCCTTATTTCGGATTCCGACGAGAAATAAAGCGTCGTCCCGATCCGGGTCGAACGGTATTTTCCGGTCCCGCCAAACTGGGAGTCGCTCTCCGCAAAACAGACCGAGAAGTACGTGGCCCCCGGATTGGTGATTTTATAAACATTCCTGATATAGACCTCCCGGTCCTCCGGGAAGATATGGTGCAGGAATTCCCAGTCATAGGCAAAGTCGAACGTGCCCGTCATTTCATACAGGTCCCCGAGAAGATCGGCGACAACAAACCTGCACCGGGCTCCCCGTTTTTTTGCATTCTCTCCTGCAATCCTTATTGCGGTGGGAGAACTGTCGACACCGGTGACCTCAAACCCGAGACCGGCGAGGTAGACTGCATAGGTGCCGGCACCGCACCCGAGATCAACGGTTTTGCAGGGCCGGACAACCCCTTCCTGTACAAGTCTGACAAGCGCATCGGGAGGAGTCTCACTGTTCCAGGGGATATTCTCCAGCGGGAGGGTCTGGTAAATCCTGTCGACATCGGCATATTTCATGCATATCACCCTGATGGAGTAATCCACCATGGGGATGTTTCAATGTTTCCTTATGGCCGCCCATACCTGCTTCCCGTGCGGGAACTGCAATCATTATAGTCCTCAAGGTTCCATGTTGTAAACTGTATTTTACATCCTCCGGCAGATGCCCGGAGGGCACCGGGGGCAGCACGGGTACATGGAGACACAGACAGAAAAGATCGAGGCAGGGTCTGTAAAGAAGAGGATCGATTACAAGTGGGTCGTCCTCTCTATTACGACAATCGAGATGTTCATGGTCTCCGTGAACGGGAGCATCACCCTCATCTCGCTCCCCGCGATCTTCAATGGCATCAACATCGACCCGCTCACGTCGTTCCAGTATTTGATCTGGGTGCTGATGGGGTACAGCCTCGTCACCGCCACCCTGCTCCTTTCCTGCGGCCGGCTCTCGGATATGTACGGGAGGGTGAAGCTCTACAATCTCGGGTTTGCCATATTTACCCTTGGATCCATCCTGCTGTTTCTTACACCGGACAAAGGCAGCGCAGGCGCCCTTGAGATTATTGTGTTCCGTCTCGTTCAGGGTGTGGGTGCGTCTTTTACTTTCTCCAACAGCGCGGCCATCCTCACCGATGCATTTCCTCCCGACGAACGGGGCAAGGCGCTGGGACTCAATACCATTTCCTTCCTGTCGGGCCAGTTCGTGGGCCTGATCCTCGGCGGCATCCTCGCGTTTTATAACTGGCGGTACGTGTTCCTCGTCAGCGTACCGGTCGGCATCCTTGGTACCATATGGGCATATCTGAAACTCAAAGAGACCCCGCTCCCCAAACGGGCCCGGAAGATCGATGTATTGGGCAACGTTACCTTTGTCGCTGGCCTCACGACCCTTTTGATCGGCATTACGTATGCCCTCCTCCCCTATGGAACGGACCCGATGGGATGGGGCAATCCGTGGGTTCTTGCAGCGATCGTCATCGGTATCCTCTTCCTGATCGCTTTTCCCATCATCGAAAGCAGGGTCGAGGACCCGATGTTCCGGCTGAACCTTTTTAAGATCCGGGTATTCTTCCTCGCAAACACCGCCGGATTCCTGAGCGCTCTTGCCCGGGGTGGCATGTTTTTTATCCTGATCCTGATGCTGCAGGGCATCTGGCTGCCGCTCCACGGGTACAGCTACGAATCGACCCCCTTCTGGGCCGGGATCTTTATGCTGCCGCTGACGGCCGGTTTTGTTATCATGGGCCCCCTCTCGGGATGGCTCTCTGACAAGTACGGCTCCCGGTGGTTTGCCACGTCCGGCCTTCTCCTTATCGCGCTCTCATTCATGATCCTGGCCATGCTGCCCTATGATTTCGACTACCCCATCTTTGCCGTCGCACTTCTTATCATGGGCATAGGGAACGGCATGTTCGGTTCGCCCAACATCGCGGCCATCATGAACTCGGTGCCCCCGGAAGACCGGGGTGTCGCATCAGGCATGCGGTCGATGCTGCAGAACAGCGGCATGGTCATCTCCATGGCCTTGTTCTTTACCATCGTCATCGTGAGCCTGACGCACTTGTTCCCCCCGGAACTCGCGACATCGCTTGCGAGCGCCGGGGCGCCGGGTCTCGTCGCTCCCATGAGCTCAATCCCGCCGACCGGCGCGTTATTCGCCGCATTTTTGGGCTACAACCCGGTCCACACAATCCTCGTCTCCCTGCCGCAGGCTGCCGTCGCCGCGATCAGCCCGGCGACTGTCACGGTCCTGACCGGCACAACCTGGTTCCCGACGACGCTTGCACATGCCTTCATGCCGTCGCTCCGGATCTCCTTCTATATCGGTGCACTCCTCTCCGTCATCGCGGCGGTATTAGCCTCAATGACCGGTTCGCGGTTCGTCCACGAAGAGCAGGCAGGACGCGGGAAAACGGATGAAGGACCGGAGTCTGTTGAGGACGTGGCCGTGGATATCACCTGATACGCCCGCATACCATCCTCATATCTCCCGACCGCGGTCCGGACCCGGAGGATACGCAGGTCTGTGCCCCGGGATATAACGAGGTTTCACCCGGGTACTCCCTCCTAGATCCCTTTTGAAAGGTTATACTGCTGGATCAGTTTTGCAGCCGCGACGAATACCACAATAACCATACCAAGGATAATCGTATCGGTGAGCGGAGGATAGACCGCATTGTTGGTGATAGCCCCGTTGAACAGGTCGACAAGGTAGGTAAGCGGGGACATTTCATTTGTCCATGCCCAGCTCCCGAGCTGACTCAGCGGAATGAAGATGCCCGAGACAAAGATCAGGGGCAGGCGGATCAGGTTGGAGACCATCATCACGTTTGAGGGATTGCTCATGGCCGGGGACGAGAGCAGGGTCCCGAGAGCTGCAAAGGTAAATCCCCCAAGGATGAGCGTTACCGCCAGGAGCAGGGGATGGGCGAGGGGCAGGTGCAGAAGAAGTGTTCCTGCACTCCAGACGATCGTCGTGATAACGATCCCGAAAAGTGCCCCTGCAAGGATGTCGCCAAGGATGATACTTTCCAGCGTTACCGGCAGGGACAGGAGGCGCTCATAGGTCTTTTCCCGTTTCTCCCACGGTGTAATAAGCGGTCCGGTGGATGATGATGAGAAGAACAGCATCATCCCAAGGAATGCCGGGAAGAAGAGAACGAGATTGAGGTTCCGCCCGATAAAAAAGGTCAGGAACATCAGGAAGGGAAACAGGAGACCGAAGATCACGACCGCCCCCTTGTAATAATAAATCCGCATGTTCTTCTCGGCTACCAGAAGCACGCTCCGGGCAAAAAGCCTAGGATCCATCACGCATCCCCCGTGAGCTGGACAAATGCCTCTTCGAGCGTCGGGCTCGATGTCGCAACCGAGATTATTTTCAGGTGTTCCCGTTCAGCAAGGGCGGCAAGGTATTTTACGGCAGGGTCCGGGTCATCCGTGTACAGTCTCCACTTGTCGCCGTGATTCTCCACACGGAAGACTCCCCCGGTTTCAAGCCATTCTTTTTTCACCGGCTGCTCGAACGCGATCTCCACGTATTTTGCGGTATCGAAGGTTTTTTTGAGTCTCTCGGGGCTGCCCGTTGCCACAATCCTGCCTTTGTTGATGACGCTGATGACCGTACAGAGCTCGTTTGCCTCCTCAATGTTGTGCGTGGTAAGAAAGACAGTACTGCCCTCATCGTTCATCCTGCGGATCGTATCAAGCACAAGCCGGCGGCTGAACACGTCCAGTCCTCCCGTGGGCTCGTCAAGGAATAACACCGGTGGCGAGGGGACGATGGCACAGGCGATGCTGATCCGCTGGCGCATCCCTTTGGAGAAGGTG
>JACTVF010000158.1 GCA_019695435.1 Methanoregulaceae archaeon
CGAGCAGTACTTCGTCCACGGCGCCGTACTCGATCGCGGTCTCTACCGCTTTTTTCCCATAGGCAACCGCGCCGTTCTGGGAAATACGGAGGAGTACCTCGTCCATCAGTTTTACCTCGCGCGAGAGCTGGATGTCACCGATCAGTTTCTCGAGTGTTCCTGCACCAATCACATCCTGCACTGCACCGCGCCCTATCCGCCGGGTTTCGACTACAATCGCACGCCCGGCAGGAGCACTGTTTTTGTTCTTCGCGTATCTGACAAAATCGTCCTTGATAAAACCGGGCCCTGCAATGATAAGCGGCCCGGAGATTTCCGCAATACTTTTAATGACAGCATCAAAAAAACCGGTACGCGTATCGGTCTCCCCGCCCTTACCGCTTCCCGCGGTAATGGTGATCACGCTCTCGGGACCATACTGCCGGAGCCGAAAGAGCTCCGCCTCACCTTCTTCGATGGTCAGGATATGGATCACACCGAAAACAGAGGATTTTACCGCCCGCTCGATCCGTTCAAGATCGATCGGCCTCCACTGCCGGATAACTGAAATCTCATAGCCGGTCTCGACATTAATAGTGTGATATGCGCCGCAGTCCACGCCGTGTTCGATGACGCCGGCGATCCGGAGCCGTACCCCGTGCTCGGAGAACTCCACTTTTTCAGTCCTGATACCCAGTCTTACCGGCCGTTTCTCCACCTTTTCGGGTCGGAGCTTGTCAGTGGCGGATTCCACGCTCCGGAACGTCGTTGCAAAGACAAGATCGCCGGCTGATATAAGGTGCTGAAGATGCCAGAGATCGTCAATGCTTTCAGGGAAGAGACGTATTTCACCGGCATTATCCTTAAGTTCACCGTATTCTGCTTTCATGGTATTCCCAGGATATCAGAACCGCCGGGTGGGACAAAAGCGGCCACGGCCTCGGTATTCAGGACTCCCTTGAGCAGTTTTTCCTCATCGGGAGTTATGTTCTGCCGGAGGAGGCGCAGCACCTTCTTTGCCACATCGTTTGGCTCGTACTGGCCGGGCTTTAACTCGGCGAACACCTTTGTCCGTGACCTGATCACCACAGGTGGTCCCCCGATGACAGCCGCCTGTGGTTCCAGTACCAGGCCGATGCCAACCGCGAGGGGAATATTGCGATAATAGGTACGCTCTCCCCGGACGATGAATGAACCCCGTACAACAAACTCCCCGGCCTGCGGGGTCTTGCTGACCTGGTTTGGCTGTGCACTGTATACGTCAGCCGAAAAATGACCGCTCCGCCAGGCTCCGGAGTACGATGCGGCAAACTGGGCCACCTCATCCATCCTCCCCGTTTTGCCCTTTACGATAACGACACTGGCGCCATGTACATCCGCGTGTACGAAGAGATCGCCACCGGCCATGTACTTCTTGACCAGTTCCTCGTTCTGCGATGCGTCCCGGCCCCCCAGAACAACGATGCCGTCACTGGTTACAAACCACCGGAACCGGTGGTACCAGAGTTTTTTCATCGGGATAATATCGTGCCGAATTATTTTCTTCTTCGGCTTGATGGTTTTCATCGCCGCAAGGGCACCCTCTTTTTTCCTCTTGAATTTTTTTATGACATCATAGTACCGGCCGGCATTCTGTTCGATACTCTCATGGACGAAGATCTTCACCTTTTTCCCGATATCAAGCTCGACTGCCGCCTCATCGGGATAGAAGGCCACGATACGTTTTACATCTGCCGAAGAGTTGCCCCGGAGGCGGTGCTCGATCTCCTGCCATGACAGGTGTTTGCTTGCAGCATCAAGCGAGGAAATGATCTGGGAGACAACCGGGTAATGCTCGTAGATCGCTGCCACAATCTCTTCGGTCTTTTTAATTTTATCATCAAATTTTTTTATTGCTGTTTCCTGGTATTTGTGAATCCGTTCCTCTTCGGAAAGTTTTGGTTTTGAAGTAATCCTGACTTTTTCTGCCTTGGTCATCGGGTAAAATGCTTCAAGTGCCTCAGAAAAACCGGAGAACCGGTTTTTATCGTTTGATGTATTTTCGGATCCTTCATCAAGTACAACCGGTTCACAGCTTGTGACGGAAATTACCGGCTGGCCGGTATGCTGCACCCTGTCAAAAAGTGACCGTATGGCAGCAAATACCGGGCCAGGATCGGCTTTCGATGCCGGCATGGCTTTATCGACACCGGCAGTGCGGCATACGTACTCTGCATACGTTCCCCCGAGCATGCCGGCAATTGCAAGGGCACGCACGAGATCCCGGTCGTCACCGGCAAGGGTGGCTGCAAGATTTTCAAAAGACCCGGTTGGATCGGTGCTGCTCATCGTGTAGACTGCATCAGGAACGACATCCCGATCCTTAAAACGGTGGTGGCGGAGCGGTTTTATGATGCGGTACGATTCATCCGTAAGGATCACATTCCCCTCATCAAAGAGCTCGATGATGAGCCGGTAGGTAAGAGTCCCTTTCCCGATATCGAAAACGAGGATCCGTTCGAGCCCGTGCTGGCGGATTGCAAGCACCTTGCCGCCGGAGATATATTTACGCAGGAGCATGGCAAACTGCGGGGGATTTTTTGGAGGGGGAGGAAAATTTTTCACCAGATGCACCCGCCGGCCGGCTTCGATGAGCATCTGGTACTTCGCATGATCTTCCCCGTTTAAGCGGATTCCAAGGGTGCGGGTTTCGAACTGGTAGACCTTGTCAATCCAGAGCGGCAGCTTGTCGCAGAGCTCGTTTGTCACCGCCCTTACATCGATCCCGCTCATTCCCTGTGCAGTCGCCATGGATTATACCAAATTACATATGGCTTGCGCACTAAAAAATAAGACTACTGGGTGTAGCCGGATGACCGAAAACGTGCACGAAGAAGAGCAGCAAGTTATTTCCAGAAAAAAAAAGACCAAACTGGAAAAACAGGCTGAACATATAGACCGGATAAAGAAGACTCTTGTTGCCTGCATACTAGGCATTATTGTCGGAATCGTATCGTATTACCTGCAGGTTACGGTAAAAAACGACATCGGACTTCTTGCATTTATGCTGATGCTTGCAGGGGTCGTGGTCCAGCGGCATATTTTCATGCTTATGCATATTGACACCTCAAAACTGGGCGCAAAGGACTGGCTCTACCAGGGATTTATGACCTTTGCATTCTGGTTCATGTCCTGGACTCTCCTCCTTTCGACCATGTCGCACTGATCTTTTTTCAGGATAACCATGAGAATAGCCATTGTCCATAAGGATCGCTGCCACGCGAAAAAGTGCGGGACCGAGTGCATCATCTACTGCCCCCGGGTACGGACCGGTGATGAAACCGTTGTCATCGGTGAGGATGGCAAGGCAATCATATCAGAGGAGCTCTGTGTCGGCTGCGGTATCTGCATCAAGAAGTGCCCGTTTGAAGCCATCGATATCGTAAGTCTTCCCGAAGAACTTGAGCACCCCACCCACCGGTACGGGAAGAACGGGTTTGCGCTCTATGGACTTCCCATCCCGGTGCAGGGGAAGGTTACCGGGATCCTTGGCGCAAACGGTATCGGGAAGAGCACTGCCGTAAAGATCCTATCAGGGCAACTCCGGCCGAACCTTGGGAATTTTGATGACGAAGTTGCCTGGGAAGAGATACTGAAACGCTATGCCGGGACCGAACTCTTCGACTACCTCCAGACCGTCTCAAAGAAGAGCAAAAAGATCGCTGTCAAGCCGCAGTATATCGATTTTATCCCGAAAGTATTCACCGGGACTACCCGCGACCTGCTCAAAACAACCGACGAGCGCGGGAGGCTTAAAGAACTCATCCCCGCGCTTAAACTCGATGCAATCCTCGACCACCCGATAGGTACACTGAGCGGGGGAGAACTCCAGCGGGTGGCTATTACTGCCTGCCTTGCACGAAACGCCGACCTCTATTTCCTCGATGAGATCACACCGTTTCTGGACATCTACCAGCGCATTTCGGCGGCCAAACTGATCCGCGAACTGGCGATGGAACGCCCGGTTGTCATCGTCGAACACGACCTCGCCATCCTCGATATGCTGGCCGACACGGTCCACATCGGGTACGGCAAACCGGCTGTTTTCGGGGTCATCACCCGGCCAAAAGGCGTCCGCGTAGGAATCAACCAGTACCTCGAAGGATATCTCGCAGAAGAGAACGTACGATTCCGGGACTCGCAGGTGATATTCGAGAAACGGGCGCACGAGAAGGGCTCCAGGAGGGAGGATCTGGTGGAGGTTCCCCCCCTCACCAAGAAGTACGATGCGTTCCGGCTCACGATCTCGGGAGGTACGATACGGGCAGGTGAAGTGCTCGGCGTTATCGGGGCAAACGGCATGGGGAAGAGTACCTTTGCGAAGCTGCTTGCCGGTGAGGAAAAACCCGATACCGGTGCCATGGATCTTACGCTCCGGATCTCCTACAAGCCACAGTACATCAAGCCGGATACGTCGGATTCAGTCGAAATGTACCTCCGCCAGTGCACCAGTAAGTTTGATACCTCCTATTACCAGCACGAGATCCTTGAGTCACTCTCGCTCCAGGCCATTCTCCAGTCGCCGGTCGATTCCCTGAGCGGGGGGGAGCTCCAGCGGGTGGCGATTGCTGCCTGTCTTTCACGTGACGCGGATCTCTATATCCTTGACGAACCAAGCGCCCACCTCGATGTGGAGCAGCGCGTGAAAGTAACACGGCTCATAAAGCATCATGCAGAGGGAAAAGAGGTGGCGATCCTCGTTATCGATCATGATATCTATCTCATTGACATGATCAGCGAAAGAATACTCGTCTTTGAAGGCGAACCGGGTGTTGAGGGTACCGCTGCCGGTCCCTTTGCTATGCGGGAGGGAATGAACCGGTTTTTAAAGGCGCTTGACGTTACGTTCCGTCGGGACCAGACGGGCCGGCCCCGGATCAACAAACCTGACTCGTTCCTTGACCGGGAGCAGAAAAGCCGTGGTGAATATTACTACTACGCCGCAGAGGATGAATAATCTCCGGGCTCTCATATAACAACGTTTTTCGGTTGCCATCGTCTCCCGCTCTCTCCTGTCCTGGTTACCGGGACGGATGAGGGAACGTGAAAAACCCGGAAAGGAAAGCAAAAATCCGGTCAAGTGGCGATGCCGCAGCGGGGGGTAATATTTCACCCGGGGTTGTCTCCTGTGATATATTTACGGGTACCGGGATTGGGGAAAAGGTTGGGGTCGGGGAAGATGTCGGGGTCATGGTCTCAATGGTGATGAGGGGCTCTGTTGAGGTAGCCCCGGTATAGTAGCCGATATTATCCAGCGTGGAAAACCAGAGCCGGTTGCCGGCATCGAAAAATACCGTCCTGATGCGGTGTGAGCTGCTCCCGAACCCCTCGAACATTCCCAGATGGCGGGTGATCTGCCCGTTCTCCCAGACATAAATGCCATTATCGGTAGCCACATAGAGGGCCCCGTCTGATCCTCCGGCAACATCATTGATGGCATAAGGCCCCCCATAGAAATCCGACATCTTCAGGATCTGGGTAAATCCGGTGGCGGAATCATAGTACGCGATCTGCGTCGAATTAAAGAAGTAAGCACCTCCGAGCGGATCGCGTCGTACATGGCCGAGCATCCCGTAAAGATCGTTTTTATCCTCTATTTTCTCGAAATAAACCGTATCGTTTGATGTCGTCACTTTCCAGAGGCCATCATGGCCTGTTGCGATAAGAAGGCTGTCGGTCGCGCTGTCGAGCGCCATACTGTCGGCCTCATAGAAACCCGGCCCATTCGGGGAGAAAGGAGCAAACCACGTCCAGGTACCGTTATGGTACCGGTTCAGTGCCGCATTACCTGTCGCCACCCACATGTCATCATTCC
>JACTVF010000159.1 GCA_019695435.1 Methanoregulaceae archaeon
CCCATTGCCCCGAGTTCGTCGAGCACCCGGGCGAGGTCGACCTCCTCATCCCCGGTGACAATGACCGTCGCTTTTGCCCTGAGCACATCCACCCGCGCCGGATCCGCACTCCCCGAGACCGCCACCACCCGCAGCCCGTCGCCTTTGTTGAGCACCGAGGCGTCGGGGGAGATCCGTGCCCGGCTGTCGATGACGACCCGTACCGGGTGCTCCGCATTTCCCTCCTGCTGCCGCCGGCTTTTCAGGTCAGGGTTTTTTACCGTGAGCGAAGGGTCGTCTGCGAGCACTGTGCCGATCCCGACCATCACCGCATCGCAGTCAGCCTTGAGCCTGTCGACGCGGGCTAAATCCACTGCACCGGAGATTTTTATCTGCCGGCGTTCGCGGGTTGACAGTTTCCCGTCCGCACTCATCGCCACGTTGACAACAACCGAAGGGCGCATATCAATAATGTCTGTGTTTTTATAATTTTTATATTCCCCTAAAAGAAGAGGCTTCCCGGTAAAGAATCAGGTTTCTGGCATTTGCCTGACCCTGCCGTGAGATATGGTGCCAGACCCGAAAATTGCCCCGTATTTTAAGAAGGAACGCATATATAACAACAAAAGTAAAACGCCTGAATGAGAATGGCTGATACATTTCCGCAGCACCGGCAGTTCATTTCAGACAGGGACGATCTGTTGCGCGGCTGTGTGATCGCGCTGCTAGTCGCGCTCTGTATCGTGACCACGATCCTCGCGTTTGTCCAGTACATCGATATTCTCACCACCCAGTTCTTCTTTATCCCCATCATCTATGCGGTGTATGTATTTCCGAAGCGCGGTATCATTGTTTCGGCCATCTGCGCATGTGCATACGAGGTTGTCGGGTATGTGTTCCGGTATCCCGATCCCGTGGGGCTGACTGCCATTACCATCCAGGCCGTGCTCTTTGTGGGCATTGCCGGCATCATTGCATTTTTGATCGAGCGTGTCCGCGTAGAGGAAACGCATTACCTGACGGTTTTTGAATATTCCCAGCTCGGAATCGTCATCTTCGACGTGCGCAGAGAAGCCATCCGGCACTGTAACCGGAAATTTACAGATATGCTCGGTTTTACCGAGAAAGAACTTCAGGATATGACGTTTCCGGATCTTCTCTTTACCATGGCAGAGAAAGAGCAGTTTCAAGAGCGCATGGGCCGGGACGCGGAGATCGAGAATTTTGAGACCAGGCTCAGGACAAAGGATGGTGTTGCCTGCTGGGTGAACCTTTCGTGGAGCCGGATGGACAAAAACACCGTCAGCTGCACTGCAGTCAATATTAACGCCCGCAAGATTGCCGAAAAAGCAGCTGATGACAATATAATAAGATACCGCCAGCTTAGTGAGAACTCTCCGGTTGGTATCCTGATTGTCCAGGATAGTTGTATCCGGTATGCAAATCCTGCATTTGGCCGGTTTTTAGATATGCCAGTAGCCGGACTTTCAGGCAAAAACTTCTGCGCATTTGCTGATGAACATGACCGGGTGACCTGCCACGATCGGGTAAAAGCGTGGGAAGAGCAGTCCACGGCCACCACCTCATGCGGGTTTGGGTTCCGGACCGCATCGGGAGAACTCCGTAAGGCTGAACTTACTGCCACACCCATTGAGCACTTCGGGAAACCTGCCCTGCTCGTCAACGTGATCAATACCACGGAAAAATATCTGTTGGAGGATAAGATCGAGCTCGATAATGAGCGGCGCCGGGGAATCATGATGACTGTCGCACACGAACTCAGGACACCTCTCCAGCCGATTATGGGATACCTCAATCTTCTTCTTCAGGACCCAGCAGAGGCCGGGCTGACAGATGAGACCAGAAAACTCTTGGAGCGCTGCCTTGCAAGCGCAGACCGCGAACGCCAGATCATCAACAGGATGCTTGATTTCTCGGTTCTTGAATCAGGTAAACTCCAGCTATCCTGCACCAGTTTTTCCATGGCAGAGCTTATACAGTCCGTGATCACTGCGAACGGGTACGCCGCGCAGGCAGATATTTCGGTGAGTATTCCCCCGGATCTTAACGTTGTGGCGGATATGAACCGGATCTTTGTCGCCGTGGACTCTATCCTCTCAAATGCGATACATTATACCCACCCGCCGCGTACCATCGTTATTGCCTATCATTCTGATGCTATCGATCCGTTCCACCATATCTCAATTTCCGATAACGGGATCGGAATTCCCTCGAGTGCCCAGAACTCGATCTTCGAACCATTCCAGCTTGCCGATGCGGCGCAGTTGTCACGGAAGTTCGACCGGATCGGGCTATCCCTCGCTATCGCCAAAAAGATCATGGAGCTTCATGGAGGGGATATCACCGTTCAGAGTACGCCGGGTATTGGGAGCACATTTACCCTGCACTTCCCCAAAACACTGCATCAGTAAAGTGGGCATCTGCCCCCGGCTTGCAGGATAATTCCTGACAGATCTTTGGTTGTTGTCGTGGTGTACGGACACGAAACACAGAACTTCTCTAAAAAAGATGCGTTGGCGGGATACAACGACTCTGTCTCGTGTCTGATGTTCCTACTTTCCTGCAGAAAAAAGCGGGATGATCTTTCCTGCCATCTCATCAGTGACAAAGAAGACCAGCGTATCACCTGTTTCAAGGCGCAGGGCCGGGTCTGGATGGGTAAAGCGCATCGATCCCCTGCGAAATCCGAATTCACGGATGCCGAACCGTTCTTTCAGGCACAGTTCGGCGATGGTCTTTCCTTCCACCGCAGATCCGGCCTCCACCAGTATCGTGTGGATATGGGTTTCCCTGAAGAGCGTCTCAAAATTCTGTATCTTCTGTTGCTGGTTCGGGTCGGTACACCGGGTAAAGAGGGCCGTACCCATACGCTTTGTCCGTTCGATGATCCTCCTGACCTCCTCGTCCGGGATCTGGTAGCGTTTCAGGGCGCGGGTGAAAATTTCAAGGGCCGATTCAAATTCCTCGGAAATGACCTCATCAGCGCCGAGATCGAGGAGGTGTTGTGCGTTCCTGATGTGACGGGTTCGTGCGAGAATATGCACGTCAGGGGCGAGCTGCCGGGCCATACGGATGATGCGGGGGATCGCCTCCTCCTCGGAGACTGCGACTATAAGCGTCCGGGCCTGCCGGATACCTGCATGTTCGAGCACCTCCTCCTGCACGGCATCCCCGAAGATAAAGTTGGGCCGGTACTGGGATCGCTCCTGCCGGATGATCTCGGGATTGAGTTCGATGACCATATAGGGAATGCCGGCGATTGTTGCCGCCCGGGCCACGCTCTTCCCGGTGATCCCGTAGCCTGCGATGATGATGTGGTTTGATAGTTCCACTCCGGGGGATTTCTCATCCGGTGAAACTGCACTTTGTAGTGCTATCCTCTTCGGGAAGATCTGGTAGAGCAGGTCGACAACCTTCGGGGAAGCGTTCATGGAAAACGGGGTGAAGGCCATGGTGACGACAGCCCCGGCAATGAAGAGCTGGTAGACCGCCGTCTGTATGATCCCGGCATCGAGGCCGCTCTTCGCGAGCACGAAGGAGAATTCCCCGATCTGGGCGAGCGCAAGGCCGCAGAAGACACAGACCCGTGTCTGCATCCCGAGCACCACTGCTGAGAAGGCCCCGGTCAGGACCTTGACACAGAAGATGATCAGGATGATCAGGGCAACATAGCCATAGTTATCAAGGACCGTTGCCGTGTTTAAGAGCATCCCGATCGAGAGGAAGAAGATGGCTGCAAAGACATCGCGGAACGGGATGATATGGCCCAGGGCATCGATATTATAATCGGACTCCCCGATGATCAGGCCGCCGATGAACGCGCCGAGTGTAAACGAGAGCCCGGCTTCGCTCGTGAGCCAGGCAATGACGACGCAGATGCCGGCTATGGTAAAGAGGAAGAGCTCGCGGCTCCGCTCCTTTGCCACCCTGAAGAGCAGTTTTGGGATGACCCAGTACCCAAGGACGATAATCGCAAGGATGATCAGGGCAATTTTTGTTACCTGGTAGGGCACTGCGGAGAGGTCTAGGCTGGGGTCATTCCCGGCAAGAAGCGGCAGTACGAGCATCATCGGTATGATGGCAAGGTCCTGGAAGATCAGGATCCCGAGCAGTGTCCTGCCCTGGAGTGTATCGACCTCGCCTTTCTCCTGGAGGATCTTCATGACGATGGCTGTACTTGAGAGGGAGACGATAAAGCCGAAGATCAGGGCCTCGTTAAATGGCATCTGGAAGTAGAGGGTGATCAGGGTAATTGCCACAGTCGTCGTGCAGACCTGGACGAGACCCCCGATAATGACGGCACGCCACGAACGGAGCAGGGTCTGGAACGAGAATTCAAGGCCGATGGTAAAGAGCAGGAGGATGATACCAATCTGGCCGATCGTGTCGATGAGGGACTGGTCGGTGATCAGCGCAAAACCGAACGGCCCGACCAGCATTCCGATGACAAGGTAACTGACGATACTGGGCAGCTTATAACGTTGACCGAGTAACAACAGGAAGATGGACAGGACGAGGACACAGACGACGCCAAGGATTAAGTCCATGAAAAGCACCCCCGGGAGGTACACGCGCTATACCAGTACCGACGTGAGAATAATTATAGGTTCCGCGGGAGGTTCTGTTAACTTGGTGAGGGATCAGATATTTTATCAGGTGTTGGAAAGTTGATAATCCCTTAACAAGTTAACAGAGCCAGAACGATGGGATGATACAGGGCCGCCGGGCCAAAAAAAAGGGGGGGACGAGGGACTACGGGATGAAAAAGCCCGTGGTCCGTCATCACTGACAATACACTATTCTTTGTTTTTGTATTTTCCTACAATCTAGTACTTCGGCCCGTTTCCCCCATGAGCACGAATTGCCCGGAACTCCTGGTGTACTTTTTCGATCTCGGTTGTGATACTGGAAGAGACC
Source organism: Methanoregulaceae archaeon (assembly GCA_019695435.1). Taxonomy (GTDB): domain Archaea; phylum Halobacteriota; class Methanomicrobia; order Methanomicrobiales; family Methanospirillaceae; genus Methanoregula. The sequence continues at coordinate 4,918 of JACTVF010000159.1, forward strand.
AGCGGGTGGCGTCTTTTGGTGATCAGGAACCACGCTCCGCCAATGATGAGATAGCCGACGAAGATATAGATAAACCAGCTGTATGGGGCCCCGGATGCATTATTCGAGTAGATGCTTCCCGCGATGGCTGCCGCCAGCAGGAGAATCGTAACCGCCGCAAGGGCGATATCAGGGCGTTTGAGTTCTTTTTCCCGGAGCAGGTACAGCGGTGCGGCTATGGCGATCAGTGCATAGGCAAGAATAAACCCATAGGTCCCTACCGTGCCTACCCACCCGTATATGTCAAACAGTCCGCCGCCGTACACAATGAGGATCAACGGGATCATGGTAGCGACGATGACCGAAGCGGTGATGGCAATATGCGGGGTCCTGTTCGTGTCATGAGCATTGCCCACCCTGTTGTCCACCACGCCATGCTGTCCCATCAGGTACAGGATCCGCGCCCCGGCGTTGACGCATGCCATAAAGCAAGCCCAGAAACTGATAAGCGCACCAATCGAGATCAGCGGGCCAAAGGCACCAATCCCATTTGCGTTGGCGATATCAGTCAGTGGCGCAGCAGCATTGTTCAGTGCCGTGGCACTTCCCTGGAAACTGAAGACCTCGATGTAGGAGAGAAGGATGAAGAAGACACCGACAATGGCCGTGCTCGAGATCACAGCCCGCGGGATCGTCTTTAAGGGATCCTTGGCTTCATGCCCAAGAGAGGTTGCACTCTCAAAGCCGCAGAAGGAGAAGAAGGCAAGCACAAGGCCAATTCCCCAGCTTGAAAGCGATACTCCCTGCAGGGATGTCTGGGCGGGGTCGATGGTAAAGCCGTGATTGACAAGGACGAAAATGGCAAGGAGTGTTATCAGCGTCATCGAGATAATTTCGCACGTAAGCATCAGCCGGGCGGAGAGCTTGATG
>JACTVF010000160.1 GCA_019695435.1 Methanoregulaceae archaeon
CAGGTAAAGCATATAATTTAAAAGCAAAAGAATTATTTGGAGAATTTGCATTATTAAATGAAATTTAAAGGGGGAATAAATATGGCAATACGCTGGAATGAGGAAGATGTGATGAAAAAGTTGAAGAAGCAGAAGGAAGAGGAAGAAAGTGGTCAAACCGATAAAAGAATGTGGACTCCGACAACACCCAAAAAGGGAAAATCAGTATATAGAGTTCGTCCACTTCCTGATATGACAAGTGGTGGTGAGGCATGGGTAAAGAGATTTCAACATGGTTTCCAAGCACCTTCAGGCTCATGGTTCATTGAAAATTGTCCTACTACAATGGGTAATAAATGTCCTGTAGAAGATTATCTAAATAAGCAGAATCTTTTCAATAATGGAGACCCAAAGGACAAAAATTTCGCAAGCAAGGTTTACAAGAAGAAGAATTACTTTATGAATATCCTTGTTATCAAGGATGACCGTAGTGATGGAGAAAATGAAGGGAAGGTTTTCATTTGGAGATTTGGTCAAAAGATTTATGAAAAGATTTCTTCTGCATTGTTTCCAGAACCCGGCATGGAACAGATTATGTTTCTTGACCCATATAAAGGTCGTGATTTCCTAATCTCAACAAAGATGGTTAAGGATGGTGATAAGGATTATCCTAACTATGATGAATCGGTATTTGCACAAACTCCTTCAGCTATTGCAGATACAGACGAAGCTATCAACAAGATTCTTGAAAGTTGTTTCGATTTAAAGACAGAACTTCTTGCTCCTAAGTATTTCAAAACATATGAAGAATTTGAAAAGATGTTCAAGGCTAATGTGATTGATTATCGTTCAGGAGAAAGAAAAGAAGAGAAAAAGGTAGAAGAAAAGAAAGAGGAAAAGAAAGAAGATAAAAAGATTGAAGAAAAATTAGTTGAACCAAAGAAGGAAGATGTACCTGTAAAGGAAACACCTGTAGTAGAAGAAGTAAATGATGACGAATTTCTTGCATCACTTAACAAAGAATTGAAACATTTACAAGGTGAGAAGACTAAATAAAAAGGAGGAAACAAAAATGAAGAAGATTTTGGTGATGTTGGCATTGTGTATGGGAATTATGTTCATGATGGGAAATATCGCAAAGGCTCAGTATATTTACGGTGGTTCGGGATTAGTCCCCGGAACTGGTATAGTTTCAGAAACATGGTCATATTGGGTTCCTTGTCATGGTTCAAATGGTCAGATGTTCGAAGTTGGAATGTTCTGGACACGTGATGGTCGCATTAACAAGGGTAAGGGTTCTAATGTTTATGCAACAATGTATTATATGAACATTGATTTTATTAATCGGACATATATTATTACTAAAATGACAGATTATGGTTATGGTAATAACAATACGGAAATTCTTTATGAAGCTGATTATCCGTTTGGTTATACACCAAGTCCAATTCTTGCTAATACAATTGCTTCAGATTGGTTGAATGCCGCATGGAATAGTTGTCGTTAATTTTTATACTCACAACGGACAAGGCTTTGGCTAGTGTAATGCGAACTACCCGAAAGGGGCGCAAATTCCTAGATGGGTAGCGTGTGGTTGACCAGAGTATAAAATAATAATTGCGGTTGAAAGGTTGGGTAATCTATTTAGGCTCATAACCTATTTAAACGAGTTCAAGTCTCGTAGCCGCTACCAATTTTATTCGCTTATCGTCTAATGGTAGGACAGCAGCCTTTGAAGCTGTTAATGGTGGTTCGACTCCATCTGAGCGAACCATATATAAAAAGAGAAAGGAAATTAAATGAAAATAATTGAAAATGATGATTTAATTAGATTAGCCTTAGAAGGTAAATTTGATGTTATAGTACATCAATGCAATTGTTTTCATAATTTCGGTGCGGGCTTTGCATTGTCTCTATTGAGAATTTTTCCAGAAGCTTTCGAAGCTGACAAGAAGACAACAAAGGGTGATAGAGAAAAGATGGGTACTATAAGTTTTCAAGGTCTTAATATTGTAAAAGTTTATCAAGTAATTAACTGTTTGTAATTTAAACATTAATTATACAAACGTGCGAATCATGCACTAAATTTCTTGACAAATAAGATTTGCTACTGGTACAATATCTTCAAAGTGTGCCTAAAAATAACAGTGTGCCCAACTATCACTTATATAAGAAAGGTGGGCGATCAATTATGGAAACTTTAAATTTTGATAAATTAAAGTCAGTAGTTCATTATGTATGCTACAAAGCTACTGACCCCTCGGTATTAGGGGCCGTCAAATTAAATAAGGTATTATGGTATTCCGATGCTTTAACGTATTTGACTACTGGAAAATCAATAACTGGCGAAACATATATTAAGCGTCAGCATGGACCAGTTCCACAACACATTTTGAGGGTAGTAGATTCTCTCGTGGCAGAAAAGAAAATAGCCAGGGGCAAGGTGGATCATTTTGGTTTCATGAAAAATGAGTACATTGCTATTTCAGAACCCGACTTTCATGGACTTTCCGCAAGCAGCATTTCACTTATTGATGAAGCTTTTGAACATGTTTGTATGAAAAATACAGCATGTTCTATTAGCGAAGAAACTCATGGCGTAATTTGGAATATGGCAGAAATGGGGGAGTCAATTCCGTACTCAACAATATTTGCTTCTTCTGTTGGAGAAATAGACGAATCTGATATTGAATGGGCCATTAATATTGTAAATGGTTATAGTCAATTTGGTTGTGGAGTTGATAGAGTAAGAACAGAATATGAACATGTGCGTAATGTATTCAAGAAAGTAAAGGAATTATTTACAGGTAAAAGAATTGGTTATCCGTTGTATGGTGCAGGTGGAGATTGGAATATCATTTCTCAGATTATTGATGAAGAACTTAAAGATGAAAATCATACTCTTGTGAAATATAAAAGGAGTTAATATGACATTTGAGAATTTAATTAGAGCTAATGAACTTCATGAAAGAGCAAAGATACTTAATAGATATTTAGGTTTCCTAGATACTAATCCTTCTTATTTTGGTATTTCTGATATTCTTGAACCTTTACTTAGTGAGGAAACCAAAGAAAAAGTTAAAGAATTATTTGTTAATGATTTAAAGAAAAAGAAAGATGAAAATATAGCAGAATTTGATAGTCTATAATTTGAGGTATTATTTTGAATTACAAGCAGTTCGCTATAAACCTTGCCAAAAAGGTTGAAGGTCGTTATAGGGTATCTGCCCTTATCTTGGATAAACAAGATAGGGTAATATCTTATGGTTTAAATTCCTACGAAAAAACACATCCTATCCAAAAGAAATATTCCAAACTTTGTAATAATGATAATCGAATTTATCTACATGCAGAAGTTGCAAGTTTAATTAAATCAAAAAATAAAGGATATAAAATTTATATATGTCGAATAGATAATTCTGGAAATACATGTTTAGCTAAACCATGTCCAATATGTGAATTAGCTATTAAAGAACATGGTAGTATAAAAATAATAGAATATACAATATAATAGGAGTTAAATTTTGATAGGTATATATGTATTAATAAACAATAAAAATAATAATTGGTATATTGGTTCTTCTATTAATATTATTCGTAGAATTAAAGAGCATTTTTATGAATTAAAAAATAATAAACATTTTAATAAAAGATTACAAAATTCATATAATAAATATAAAAATTTTTATGCTATTATTATAGAAAAATGTAAAAAGAAAGATTTAGAATATCGTGAACAATATTGGATGGAATATTATGAATCTTATAATGATTATAATATTGATGAACCTGAAAGACAAATAATTTCTGATGAAACTAAAAGAAAACATAGTTTATTACAATTAGGAGAAAAAAATCATAATTATGGTAAAAAACATAGTGAAGAAACTAGAAAGAAAATGTCAATAGCAAAATTAGGTAAAAAACACCCTCTTTATGGAAAACATCATAGTGAAGGAACTAAAAAGAAAATGTCAATAGCAAAATCAGGTAAAAAACATTCAAAAATATCAAGAAAGAAAATGTCAATAGCAAAATTAGGTGAAAAAAATCATATGTATGGGAAACATCATAGTAAAAAAACCAAAGAAAAAATATCTATTGCATATAAATTAAGAAAAATATCTTGACAAAACTAAATAATTATGATATAATTGTTTAAATGGAAGGAGTACATCATGGAAGAACTACCCGATGTCATAATTGGATTTACTGGTGAGAATTGGGATAAATTGGGGATGTGTCCTATTTTCTTAGCAAGATTAATGGAAATGGGTTGGTCACAAGAAGAAATTTCAAAATTATTAGGAGAAATAATTGGGCCGGATTTTTCTGAAGTAAATTGCACTACATGGATTAATCGTCTGGAATTTGATAAGGGTATTGAATGTTCAGATTATAAAGATGAACCACCCTTTAGAATTCTTTTAGATAGAATCATGTTTTGTTATCTACAAACAGGAAAACTTTTTAAAGGTGATTTTTATATTAAACAACCTATCCCTCATATTGATGAAAATGAATTTGAAGCAATGACCAAAACTAATGACTAAGGAGAATATTATGGTTGAAGAAGATGGGGATGATTCTTTTGTCAATACCGAAACATGTACAAAATTCTCATGTAATAACGCTAAATTAATAAATGTTAATGGATGGATATTATGTCCAGTATGTGAGTGTTCATATGGAAAGGAGAATAATAATGTTTAAAGATATGACGAATTGGGAAAAGGAAGAATTAACTCAATCAATACTTCAACTTATTATTCTAATCGGTGGTTCTATTGCTTTCGGAGTATGGTTGAAGTCGGTATTTGCAGGATTGTTTTGTATGTTTGCAATCGTAGCATATTGGAGAAAGGCATGAAGAAAAGAAATGTAATTGTGAACAAAACAACAAGAATTGAAAGAGATGAATATGGTAATATTTGGGAAATTCATAGATGTAAAGGTAAAAATAGTGAAGATATTTCTAGGAATGTAACTACCGATGAACCTGATTGGGCTACATGGGAAATTGATATGACTGATACCACATTGAGAGGTCTTTCTTATTGTCCTTTTTGTGGTAAGAAATTAGTAAACACTTCTTTAGCTGATGTAAAAGTTCTTCTAGCTAAAAATAATAATGGAGCTGGAATATGAATAATATGAAAACATTAGAAGAAAGAGAATCAGACCTTATTAATAAAGGTTGGTTTAAACATCCAGATGGTTTTGCTCGTCAAGCAAATCCTTATATTAATCCAATACTTTATTATACCTTGATTGAAGCTGAAGGAGCAGATAATTCAATATATAACGGTTCTGGATATTCTTGTTAAAATAGTTCTTGACAAAGTTAATTGAATATGTTATAATGTATCATGCTTACGGAATATAAAATAAAGAACATCTTAGATGTTCCTATGCATTTTGCCGACCTTCCTAATGGACAGGTCGCTATTTTTGATATACCTCATGTAGTAGCCATTAGAAAATTATATGGTAAGAAATTCAATAATAAAATTATATATCTATCTCCAAGCAGATTTGTTATAAGGAGAACTGAATTATGACAGATGATGGGATTCATATAAAACATGAATGTGATTGGAAGCATAGAGAAAACAATATTGAAGAACAAAATTGGATAGAACAAAGTTGTTCTATCTGTAGAAGAAAAAGACAAATATTTAAAGGAAGACCTCATTGTACTTATTGGGAACTTCCTTCTGGTTTAAGTTACTATACATATGAATAGGAGAGAAATAAAATGATTAAATCTTCTACCATTATAAAAGGATTTGTGAAGCGTGGTTGGACTTATGATAAAATGAGAAACAC
>JACTVF010000161.1 GCA_019695435.1 Methanoregulaceae archaeon
TCCTATAATGAAGACCCGTCCACGCTGGCGCTTGAGGCAGTGGCGGCCTCCTTAAACAGGAAGAGCCTGAACGGGCAGTACCTGATCGTCCCGAAGGCGGCAAACGTTTCGGCCATCCCAAAGGCTGTTCACATTATCTCCATGGAGTCATTCGGGTTTGTGGAAGGGCGTCTGGTCTGGCTTTCCAAGAAGAAGAACGCGAAGCGGTACCCACAGCCTGAAGAGTTCGCTGAGACAGCAGCTGTTTCTGCGGTCTGCGAAACTCACACGGCATGAAAACGGGAAACGTCCTCAAAAGAGGCATACCCGATAATTTTTCCTTTCAGGTATTTTTCATGAGATTTCCTGCTGTTTAATCCCGGAAAACAGTTCGTCTTTTTTGCATATCCTGAAAATACCTTTTCCTCCTGTAAAAATTGCATCTAGGTGATGTTTGGATCAAAACGTTTCAACCGGACTGGTGATCACTATAAAAAAATTACCGCCGGACTGTGTTTTCCCGGCAGATACTGATACCGGGCCGCAATGGAGGATAATGTGACGAATCTCACAGGTTGACTCAGGGTCATACGCGCGGCGCCGGTGTCATAGGTTACTTCTGGTAAGCAAATCTGCTGTTTTCGAGCAAGATTCCGATGTTTCTTCCTCTTATCTGTGTTTGTGTGCATGTGTCCTTTTGGTGCGTGCTTCCCCAAAGGGACAATATCCTTATTGGTCATCCAATATTATAATATTTTCCTTTTAACTTTTAATTTAGATTAAATGAAAATAGTTAATAACTGTGCTGAAAAAACTCGGGACCGGGGGAACAGGTGGATTGATCTGACCGACATGGGTGACTGATCCGGGGATTGCGTTCAGCTGTTCCGGGGGTGAAGGTGTATGGCGGGATATGATTACCCCAATGATAGCCACCATACCTTCCCTCCCTTGGTAAATACCTGGTTTCCGATACTTGTACGCGGGATCCGTTCCCTGGACATCTTCAATAACGAAAGAACAACATCCATTAAATGCCAGCATGTGCCCGGAGGTCTGAAATCCTTGTTTAAAAAAGAGTTAATCGACTGCGATCATGACTTCGCTGGACTTGATTACTGCATATGCCGTTTTTCCCGGGGCAAGGCCAAGCGATGCAACCGATTTTTTCGTTATGATGGACGTAACCACCTGTCCACCCGGAAGCTCGATGACAACTTCTGAGTTGACGCTTCCCGGGGTGATCGCTTTTACTGTGCCTTTCAGAATATTCCGTGCACTGATCTTCATGGTTCTCACCACAGGGAACTGGCAATGATAAGTATAAGGGCTTTACGGTTGCGCCTGTCATATCACTGCAGACACACGCTGAATATTCGAGCCTGCTTCTCTGAGAATCCACCTATGGAATGTCCAGTCAGGCCCGAGATCCGGCTGGGGGCTCGACAGCAATTGTTGAGGTGTTCTCAACATCTAGGACCTGTACTCACCAACGGTCATCTGCCATGTCAGATCCGGATCCACGGCATACCGGAATAAGTGAGGAACCAGCGAAACGTTTCATCGGATAAGTCCCTTGTAAAACTTCCGCACACCCGTTTTGCACTAATTTTAATTCTGTCAAACGCGATAAACAAATAGCAACATATTTTATCTATCTAGTATTACAATTGTATAAAATTGTAACAACATATTTGTGGTGACCTCATGCATATCCCAGACGCATTTATGCCAATATGGCAGGGCGCAATCTACTGGATTATTGCGCTGGTATTCATTATGCTTGCCCTGCGGTGGGCAAAGAACCAACTGACGGAAGAGAAGATCCCGGTCGTCGCGGTGCTCGCCGCAGCGGTCTTTGCCCTTATGTCGTTTAACCTCCCGGTCTCGATGGGGACAAGCGGCCACCTGATCGGAGGTGCCCTTGTTGCAATCGTGCTCGGCTCGCCATTCGCCGCAGTCTTCATCCTGACACTGGTACTGATAGTCCAGGGCGTCCTGTTCGGCGACGGGGGTATCACAACCATGGGGGCAAACATCATCAATATGGGTGTGATCGGCGGGTTTGTGGGATATTATTCCTTCCATGGCTTTATGAGAGTGACAAAGAATATCTCGTTTTCAGCTGGACCCGCCGCATGGCTTGCCTGTTTCATACCTGCAGAAGTCTGTGCTGTAGAAATGTATTTTGCCGGAACCTTCCCGCTCCGGGAAGGTCTGATCGCTATGGGTCTCTACCACGCCCTTATCGGGATCATCGAAGCGGTTATTACGGTGCTCGTTATTCACCTGATTCTCAGGGTGCGGCCGGATCTTATCGATGAAAAAGTAAGGCAATTACAGGCCAAAGGAGTGAACGGCTGATGGACCAGAAAAACCTGAAATTTTTAGTCATCGGTGTGTTACTGGCCCTCGTTGTTGCGATCGTTGCGGTGTTCCTTGCCTCGCCGAATCCTGATGGGCTGGACAGCACCGCACTGATCGCGAGCGGGCAGAAGACCCTGACTGCCCCTGCAACCGGTGAGAACATTTCTGTTGAAGCACCGGGCCACTTTACGTATGCATCCCCTATGCCGGACTACAGTCTCGGGGGGAAGTGGGGGCCGATGGGTGGGATCATCGCCATGGTTACAGGTACAATCCTGGTGTTTGCCATCGTCATCGGGCTTGCATGGCTGCTGAAGAAACGGAAGATGTCAAAAAAGCAAATTTCGTAAGACAAAACCCATAAGTCTTTAACTTTTTTGCGTACATTGTTATTCCAGCATGCACCTCATTGAAACACGGGATCTCTGTTATTCGTATCCGGACAGTGTCAGGGCACTCACGGGAATCAATTTTATCGCACCACGCAATACGAGGATTGCAGTAATCGGGTCAAACGGCGCCGGCAAGAGCACTCTTTTCAAGCATTTTAATGGTATATTCAGGCCGACGTCAGGGGCTGTTCTCATACGGGGGGAGCCGATCACCAAAGAGAACATACGCGAGGTACGAAAGTTTGTCGGGATCGTCTTCCAGAATCCCGACGACCAGATCATCGCCCCGACCGTGGCCCTTGACGTGGCGTTTGGCCCCACGAATCTCGGGCTTGACGATGAGATCATCCACCACCGGGTGTGCGAGGCGCTGAAGATTACCGGTATCGAGCATCTCGCCGACCGCGCCCCCCACCACCTGAGCGGGGGGGAGAAGAAACGGGTGGCTATCGCAGGGGCGATCGCTATGGAGCCGGAAGTCCTGGTGCTTGACGAACCCACTGCAGGTCTTGACCCCCGGGGAGTCCGGGATCTCCTCGGTTTTATCAATGAGCTCAAAAAGAAGTCAGGTATGACAGTTATCTTCTCGACCCACGATGTCAGCTTGGTCCCGGAGATTGCCGATTACATCTACGTGATGGACAAGGGACGAATGGTCGCTCAAGGGACCGTTGCCGAGATATTTGTCCAGATTGAACTCCTCAGGTCTGCACGTCTCGATGTGCCGCTGTATCCCAAGCTTATCCGTTCACTTCAGGAGGAGGGTGTCCCGGTCTCGATGGCGTTTACCTATGAAGACGCAAGAAAAGCGTTCCTTGAAACGTTCAAGGGTAGATCATGATCGAGGAACTCTTCCAGATCGAGAAACATGCCTATAAGGACAGCTGTATCCACCGGCTGGATGCACGGGTCAAGATCCTGCTTGCATTTGCCGCCATCATTGCGATCGTCGCGGTACCGTATTCTAATATGGTCTACACGGTCGGCGGGATCTTCTTTGCCTTCTTTATCGTCCTGTGGGCCCTGACCCGGCTTTCCCCGCGTATTTATCTCCAGCGGCTCATCGAGATTGTACCCCTCTGGGGCATCGTGATTTTTTTCCAGATCTTTCTAAAGAACAAATACTACGTGGATTACCATGTGGTCATGACCCTGCCGTTTGGCATCGCTATCTATGCAGAATCGATACAGTTTGCCTTTATTCTCCTTGTGAAATTTATCGTATCGATCTCCTTTATCATCCTGCTCTCATCGACTACAAAAGTTCAGGACATGCTTGAAGGTGGCGTCCGGCTGGGTCTTCCTGCTGACTTTGCGTTGATCCTCGGGATGATGATACGCTATCTCTTTGTGTTCGGGTATATCTACCGGAAGGTCAACGAGTCGCTCGCGACACGGTGTTTCAATGCGTTTGACCGGCGGCTTCCCTGGAAGTACCGCATGCGGCAGCTGGGATACACCCTCGGGACCATGTTTATCCGCGCCTACGAGCAGGGTGAACGAGTGTACACGAGCATGCTCTGCCGGGGATACGGCAGGAGCAGCTTCCTCTACATCAAGAAAAAGCCGCTCTGCCGGGGCGATATAGCGTTTCTCTGCGCATCGCTGGCCTTTGTTATCGTAATCCCTGTAACGATCTGGCTGACCGCCATCCGGTTCTTCTAGGGTATATCCTTTTTGTACCTCGTTCTGGGATCTCCCGGGAGATCATTGACCTGACCGGAATCCCAATTCATAAACCCGGGGATACGGATACCCTCTGTTTTGTGATCAGGATCCCAAAAGAGGGATATCGGGTCTGTTGATTTTCCACCCGGCCTTTAAGGAAAATCCTACGTACGTATACCCGTCGGAATTGAGTGCAGATTCCTTTAAAATATCCTAAAACAAATAATTATTGTGATACGATCTGAAATTTTTCCATTGATTTTTCTAGGAGAGATTATTTTTGACTGATTCCTACGATGCATCCCACATCACGATACTCGAAGGGCTCACGCCGGTACGCGAGCGCCCTGCCATGTATATCGGGAGCACCGATACCCGGGGGCTCCACCACCTTGTGTACGAAGTCGTGGACAATTCCATCGATGAGGCACTTGCCGGATTCTGTACCTTGATCTCGGTCGTTATCAATGGCGATGGCTCGCTTTCGGTCGAGGATAACGGACGGGGTATCCCGGTCGATGCGATGGAAAAGAACCACAAGAGCGCTCTCGAAGTGGTGCTGACCGTCCTCCATGCCGGCGGCAAATTCGACAAGGCCACCTACCAGGTCTCTGGGGGTCTCCACGGTGTCGGTGTTTCGGTCGTCAACGCCCTTTCCACCACCCTTACGGCCCGTGTCTACCGGAACGGCAACATCTACGAGATGCATTTTGCACGGGGAATTCCATCCGGCCCCATCACGCAGCGGGAAGAGACGCTCAACGAGGCGCTCATCCGGTACCAGCAGTGGTATGGCGCACCGGCGGCGTTTACCCGGGGCACTGTGCATGTAACCGTCCAGCAGAGCCTGACCGGGCCTGCCGAACCTGTACCCCCTGGTGAACCGGCAGTGCCGGAGGAACTCGTCAATACCGAAGCGGAGGATCGTACACGCTTCTTTACGGAGTTCGGCCAAAAAATCACAGGTACAAAGATTACCTTCAGGCCCGACGCGACCATCTTTGAAACGGTCACATTCGATTACGACACCCTCGCTACCCGGCTCCGCGAGCTGGCCTTTTTAAATGCCGGTCTTACGATACGGATAACGGACGAACGTACCGGCGCCCGTGCCTCCTTTTGTACCGGTGGGCTCTCGGAGTTCGTGAAATACCTAAACGAAGGAACCGACTGCCTCCATCCTATCCCTATTGATATCACTCAGAAAGATCCCGAAAACAAGGTCGAAGTCGAGATAGCCCTCCAGTACACAACGGGATATGACGAGAAGACGTACTCCTATGTCAACAGTGTCAACACCCGTGAGGGTGGTACCCACCTCGAGGGGTTCCGGAGCGCGATCACGGGAGCCATCAACACGGTGG
>JACTVF010000162.1 GCA_019695435.1 Methanoregulaceae archaeon
TAGCCAAGATTCCGAAGAACGTCTTGATGCCGTTCGGGTGCGCGTCTCTCAGTGTGAATTTCATTACTTCACCTCCGGTTGGTTTGTTTTCCGTGATCATGGTCCCAGAATACGCCAAGCGGCTTGGCATGTACAGATAACCGTGGTACACTGGCCTTTGGTAACCAGAAACGAGAGAGATGAAGACCACGGGGAAGAGTCCGGCAGACGGTCCTACAGCGACCCAGCCACCGGCCTATAACGGTAGAGGAGAGCCTTGCGGCTCTCCTCATCCTTGTTGCGCTGGCTACTAGGCAGCCGCACGCAGCCCCCGGCGCGAGGTCGGGAACGTCATGCTGAAGCCTTTCCTGCTCGTTCTTTTGGCAGTTGTAGTCTTGGTCTCTCCGTACGTGGCGAGACTGAATCCGGCACCGCAAAACCCGCGCAGTCCGCCGCTGTCGAAACCGTGACGCCCCCAACAGGAGTAGAGCTTGCCATGAGCTTGGACGCAGCGCTTCTTGGCGGCTGACGCAATCATCCAATTGCTCTACTCTTGGTGGAGGCGCGGAGAGTCGAACTCCGGTCCAACGAACGCTGGCTTGCCTTGATATACGGTGCGCTGTCTACACGCCGCTTATTCCATACAGCTTTGGCTGCTATTGAGCATGCTGTTTTCGCTTCAGGAGTAGCCATAGCGGCGCGCATAATCTCCGAGTGTTGTTTTCTTGCTTCAGGGCGGTCCCAACGATTACGGGCGCCTGCTTTACACCTAGCTTTTACTTCTGGACGCGCTAGGGCGGAAAGAACACCTGCAGCGTTCTTCGCCTTTACTTCCGGACGCCTCTGCGCTGCTTGGTTCGCGGCTACCCAAGCCTCGCGCTTTTCTTCATCACTAAACTCTACCGCAGCACGGGCGAAGTTCTGCCCACCGAACTCGTGCCAAGTCTTCAGCTCATCCATCCAGAAGTTCTCACGGGGTACAGCTGCGCGCATGGCTCCGGTATACGTCTCACTTGATACTGCTTCGATGATCTCCATCATGAACTTCTCACGACCGTGCTTTGAAATGAAGCGAGCGAACGGTATCTCATTACTGTTAGTATGCTGCCGATCTCGCTTCACGGGATCCCATGCACTTCCAACGTAGACAGCTACGGCAGAACTTGACCAGCGATATACGTATATGTAGCGAATGAACATTGAAAAATTCCTCGGCAGCCCCGACGTATCTCTGAGCTTCGCTTCCGGACGTTCAGCTCAGCGTCCTGCTAGTACGACGGCCTTGAGGAAGCTGCCGATCCTTATGCGTCTTCAAATCCCTTGATCAAGCGCGCCACGTGGCGGAACGCCTCGATCGCTCTCTCCTGCGTCGCGCCGCGCGCAGACAGACCGGGGATCTTGGACGACTTCGCGACCCAGATTCCGAATCTGTCTTGCGCGCAAGTGATCGCGTCGTCGGTGATTGCTTCGGCGATCTGCGGCAGGATGATGGCGTCGGGATGAAAGTCTGAACCGACGCAGAACTCTTTGAGCACGGCTTGATCGTACTTTTCGATCTCGTCCGGACCAGCCGATCTCAGATCAGTCCATGGTCCAAGGCGAATCGAACGGATCAACCATAGCATGCCATTGTCACGCTTGCTCTTGCCGACTGCCAATATTTCGTTGTCTGCCCACGCCGTGTCGTGCTGGATTACGTGAACGTCTTCCATCCAACACGGAAGCGGAGGCAGGGTCTTGCCGTCCGAGACTGGATCCAAGTCCTCAGTGATGCACATCTCCTTGAGGATGATCGCGTCGTACTTCGCTATCTCGTCTCTAGTCGCGTACCGATATGAGAACCACGGACCCTTGTCGTAGCACTTGATCACCCACGGCATGCCGTCGTTCAAATTTGGCTTGCGCTGCCCGACCAACCTGCGAGGGCAATCGTCGCCGGCCTCGTACACGGTGTTGTTCCAATACCATCCGACGGCGAACAGAGCGGTCTGGTTTCCAGACGGCTCCGATCCGATCACGCGTGGCTCAAGTAGCCATTTTGGGAAAGGGCTATGGTGCCATTCTGGCACGACGCACCTCCCAAGACTGTTTCATCGCTAATGATAATACTTGTCGCCATTTCCTATTATGGGATCGTTTCTTACTACCAGCACGAGTGGCGGCAAGCCACTTTGGATCTTGCTTTCTATGCTCACTCGATTCTCGAATAGCTACGAGCCATTTTTGGTTCTGAGCTTGCTTTTTAGCTGCCGCTGATACTGCTACTGCTCGGTTACGTCGGCACTTTGGGGATCGTAAAGCCTTACGGCTGCGTTCTACGTGCGCAGCGTATTGAATCGGATTTTCCAATCGCCGTTTGGCGGATGTAGACATAGCAGCACGTGCGGCTTCATATTCATCTTCGCTATCGAAACTAGAACTAGCCCGACCAAAATTATAGCCTCTAGTGCCGTGCTCATGCCAAGTCTTCAGCTCGTCCATCCAGAAGTTCTCACGCGGTACGGCAGCCTGCATAGTACCGGTATAAGTTTCTCCGTGAACGACTTCAACGATTTCCAGCGTGAACTTCTCTCTCCCTTGCTCGGTAAGAAGACGTTCGAACGGAATCCCATTCCCGCGAACATGGTACTGGTCGCGCTGTTCTAGATCCCACGTGCTGCCGACATATACAGCAATTCCAGTAGACTTCCACCGATAACAGTAGATGTACCGTTCCATAATTATCCCTCTACGTGTTACGGGCGGCTCAGAAGTTCCGCGGTGACCGAGAAGCAATCCTCTTCCTTCTCGGCGACGAGATCGAACGGCGTCAGCTTCGGCTTCTGACCTTTCACTGAGTACTTTGCGGAAAGCCTGCGCTCCCACGTCCGATGGAGCCGGTACAGGATCTGGCGGCAGTGCGGAGGCTTTAGACCGAGCACGGCTCCGACGTTGACGCTGTCCATCCCCATCCGGTAATACAGGTACACAACGCCGGCGATCACGTCCGCGCCGCCGTTCGCGGTTATCCGCAGGTAGGTGTCAATGCTCTCGATCTCGATTTCCAGCGCGCGCAGCTTCTTGCTCGTCTTCACGTGGCGCGCTTCCGGCTCGAACCCCGGCATGAACCGCTGCATGAGAGACTGGTTGATCTCCTCGTCGGTCATCCCCGGGTCCATGCCGCGCCGGCGCATCTTCACGTACTTCATGCAGCGCTCGTCGAGCATCGCCGACAGGCGGGGTCTTTGGTCTCCGGTTATGACGCCGGTGGCTTTCGAGAGGCGCTCTTTCAGCGTCAGCTCACCACCCTTCGGTCCGCGGCTTTCTTTGCGCCAGCCAGCGCGCTCTTCCATGAACGTGACGATGAGATCCCGCAGCAGGCGGTCGTTCACCGCCCAGTTTGGAACGGGCAGCTTGCGCGAGGCGCCAGACCGGCTTTGGACCTGCATCCGTCCAAAGTCGTTGAAGTCTATGCCGTTCGTCAACCAACCGCCGGTGATCTTGCGGGCGCTGACTGGCATGCCAGACCGCTTAGTTGACACGTTGTCTCCGCACGGCTGGGTATTTCTTCCCGCAGTCCGCGCATTCCCAGGTCTTCTTGTTGACTTCGTAGTGAACCAACGAGCCACATTCCGGACAGGATCCAGTCGGATGAGCGTTCGCCTCGCTCTGGTTGCGGCTTGCTTTCGGCGGATACTTGAAGCCGCAGACGCGGCACGTGTCCACCGGATGAGACGCATCTTGAGAATACGTCCGCAGGCACTCGCAGCGGGGGCAGTATTCGCGCCCCTCGGTCTTGTTCATGTTGAAGAGATCAGCCGCTGAACGCGGCAGGATAGGAATCGGTCCATCTGGTACGCCATCGGGGTTACAAATCACGCAGTACAACGCGACTGCTTCGCCCTCCGGTATGTAAACCCCATGTTGGCATTTCATGACTCAACCATTATACCACGCCGGATGAGAATTGTAACCGCCTATTTCCATGACCGGCGACTGGATCGTTGCGGTGGCACTCGCTGCACAACGTTGTGCAGTTGTCCACGGAAACCTCGCCGCCACGCCCCTTCCAAACTCTCTCGTGCATGTGCCCCGCGTACCACGTCACTTCCGCTCCGCAGTGCGTACAGGCATACTTGTCGCGGCGGAACACCAGCAGGCGAATGAACTTGACCGCTTCGGCTTTCGGACGCTGCTCAACAACTTTGCCACTGAGCACGGCGTCGCGCTCGTTCTTGAAGACGCGAATGACTGCGCCGTTGTCAATTTCGACCCACACTTTATGTTTTGCCATACTTCCTCAGATATACAATGCAAGCTTCGAGCCGCGCGATACTTTCGTATGCTCGTCCAATCGTAAGGTTACACGGACCGCAAAGAACTCCACGCCATTCTCCGGTCTCATGATCATGATCATAATGCCAACCACGCTTATCGTGTGGATCTGATCCGCCGCAGCATGCGCAGACGCAACCCTGCGCTTCGAATACCTCTCTTTTCCGTTCCCATTCATTCTGGCGGCAACGATCTAGTATCTTGGTCGAATTGCGAGCATAACTTTCACGACCCCGCCGCCGAATAAGCTCCCACTCTTCAGCGGTAAAACTTGACTTGCGCCGCGACGCTTTGCGGCAATCTTTGCATCGCTCCGACTGCTCTTCACACTTGCTACAGTGCTTTACTTCCCGAATAATCAATTTCGGTTTCTTGTGGTCCATAAACCTCTGTGGCGTGGGTTCCAAAAAAC
The DNA here is from genome assembly GCA_019695435.1 of Methanoregulaceae archaeon. GTDB lineage: Archaea > Halobacteriota > Methanomicrobia > Methanomicrobiales > Methanospirillaceae > Methanoregula. The sequence continues at coordinate 4,706 of JACTVF010000162.1, forward strand.
TCTCGAACCCAAGCAAATATCACTTCCTTGCGGCGGATGTGGTCCGGCAGGTCTTTCTGCAGGTCCAAGAGCTTCTCGGTCATCATCACGCACTCTTTGAACTCCTTGCGCTCTTCCGGCGTCATGTAGCAGCCGTCGAAGTCGAACCAAGATCCCTTGTCAGGAGCCAGCTCGATGTTCAGCATCTCTGCCGCCAAGACGCGAAGCTCCTTGGCAGTGACGCTGCGATGGCAGGCGGCAACGACGAGGTCGAGCGGCAGTTTGCTTTTCTCAGACTTCTTGAGCGCATGCTTTAGCACGGTGGCTTTGCTGATCCCGATCTCCTCAAGGACCGGCCCCTCGATGGTCTCGCCAAGGGTCTCCGCAACGGTCAGGTATTGCCAGAGCTGCGTCCGTCCGCGCTTGTACTTCTTGCGCAGCTCTTCCATGAACCCGTCGAACGATTGGTAGCCGGTATCACGCCAGCCTTCCGTCTTCTTGAACTCCACCAGCAGGCGTCCGAGATGGATCCAAGAGTGGTCCAGCGCGTACTCTTGGTCGCCTGCCTCGTCGAGGGCGTCGAAGATTATCTGTTTCAGCTTTGCTGCATCCATCATGCCACCCGCTGTCTGATCCACTCGTACGTAGGCTTCAGCCCGTCCACGAGCAGCGTCTTCGGTTCCCAACCCAGCGTCACGCGGAGCAAGCTGTTGTCGCTGTTGCGCCCGCGCACGCCCTGCGGCTTGGTGAGATCATGGCGTTTGTAGAGGTATTTGCCGGCAATTCCCATAACAATGTTCACCAGCTCGTCAACTGTCACCAACTCATCGGTGCCTAGGTTGAGCGGCTTGGAATAGTTGGACTCCATGAGGCGCCGAAGTCCCTCGACGCAGTCGTCGATGTACATGTAGCTGCGCGTCGCCTTGCCATCGCCCCATACCTCGATTTCGCCACCTGCGCGCCCCATAGCCACCTTGCGGCAGATGGCTGCAGGAGACTTCTCTTTGCCACCATCGTACGTCCCGAGCGGACCGTAGACGTTGTGGAACCGCACGATGCGCGTGTCAAGTT
>JACTVF010000163.1 GCA_019695435.1 Methanoregulaceae archaeon
AAATCCAAAATTTTAGGTTTTTCGGTCTATCAGATCGCTGGAAAAATTCAGTTCAGAAACCGGATTCTAACAATGAGTTCTTTTGCATTGTAGGGGGATTTTGCCAATAAAAAAACTTGAATGCCTGGCGAATATTTCTTTTGAATGCCGTAAAACGCAACAGCACTAGTTAACATTAAACCGGTGGCACACTGTAACAAAATAAAATTTTTATCGTTGTTTCATGGTGCTGCTTACAGCCGCGATCTGGATAGATTTAACCATATAATTGAATTCCGGATCTTCTAATGTGTTGTAGGATATAATATACGGGACGTTATTTTCTGTGAATGTGATCTCCTCAATAGCTGGTGGTGAATTGTCTGCATCGCCTTTACGGAAGACGAGTTCGTATGCTTTATTGTCGGAAATTTCCTGTTGGAAAGAGGTCTTAACGACTTGCATTCCCGGGTAATACGTCTCTAATGCACCGGTAGCTTTGTTAAAATAATTTTCAATAGTTAAAGTAGATGGATTATCTACATCAATACTAAAGGTACGATAAGTCCCGATACCTGTAATCGGGGAAAAGAAATTAACAATATTACAGGTAGTTTCTCCATAGTTCCGTAATGCCCAACAATTCGTAGGATCAATATCTTGTTCCTGCCAGTCCGCAGGATAAGATATTGTAAGGTGGTATTTTGGATTGGTATACGTTAGGTACTGTGTTTCTGTAGGGGTCGCTGCCGCATTCGACATCTGACTTGCGGTAGAAGGTGCCGATGCTGAACCTGGACTGGCGGTAGATGCAACTGTAGGCGCAACTGTAACTGCACTGGAACTAGTGTTTGATATACATCCTGAAATCATAATTACGCAAAGAAGAACCAGAAATGGAATGGGCAAGATAAAAACAGGGGATTTCATAATGTCCTTTGATATTCTTCTATTAAATAAAATTTATGTTTTAAGATCGAGGGTCTTGGTTACGTTGCATGGCTTTCGATATTTATGAAGAGGTCTTCGGAATGCGAATCTCAATTGCATAGGAATTAAGGTATTGGGCGTTGATAATCAGATACTAATGTTTATTACCCTCATAAAATTTCTCTACCCACGGTCGAGGATCTATTCCAGATATTTGCCACAAAGTCATATCAAGTCCTCCCGGGGGGTCAATGGTTCTTATTACTTGATTTGGAATATCTCCATCCATTACTTGGATAGAGAGAGTTGGAATTACTGCGGAATAAGATCCTGTAGCTGATGTCTGTCCTTGCCCACCCATGACCATTGGATCTGCGGTATACCACAACTCCCAATATGACGGTACATAAAAATTATTGGTCGTCAGACTATTTTGACCAGAAAAAGTGGCTATGGTAGTCATAGTCGACTTTCGGGTATGGCTTCCTGTGTCGGCTGACTTGACGGAGTTAGTGAAGCTGGTAATTGCATTCCATATGTCTGAGTCAATGGAGTCGGAGTAGGTGTGAACATATTGTTCTGAACAATCGTCGGGTTGGTTACGCTGGACTGTTGAGATGATGATAACCCGGTAATGCTTTCGGCCAGCTTCCATTGCCCGTTAACATTCACGACCGTTGCGGTACCACTTGTTTTTTGGAATCCATTTGAGTTGATTGACACCATTTCCGATACAGTGATTAAATATTGATTATCATTGATCTTCTGTTTCGACAGGATTGTAATATTATTAATTCTTATATTTCCCCCATTGGGGCCTAAGGTGTTTTCCATGGTCGTTGTCAAGTATGCCTTTTGAGAATCCGATAAGGGCTGCAGGGTATTCGAATCTACAAGTAAATCTGCAGCTTGAGAATATTCGCCGTTGTTGATATGCTGAAGAAATTGAATAACAGCATTTTCAGGTTGAGATCTTGCAGAATAGAGGAGAACGCCTCCAAGCAACACAACGATAATAATTCCTGACCTGACAAACATAAAAGGTGAATTCAATAATATTTCAATAAAAATATTCAACAATTCATTGTGTATTTCTTCAAAAAAAGTCCGGTAAAGTTCGTGAAGATTTCCAAAAAAGTTCTTGTCACGAGCTGAGAATTCCGGAAAATGAGCGGCTCAGCAGCGGGCATTACCGGAAAAGAAGGCTTGAGGTGGAACGCATCTGTCCTGTAATTTTATCTCATCATTTTACCCGGACAATGATTCATTCTCACGCCATCACGATAGTGTGGAAACCTTTTGTAGTTTCATTGTATAAGAATAAAAGTCAATACTGGAGTGATCACCATGACCGACAAGAAAGGGCACTTTGAGAAGGGGCATTGGGTGGAAGAACCCGTTGCAGCCCCCGCAAAAGAGGAGAGCCAGATCGACATCCGCATTGCCGCCGCAACCAAATCGGTCATCTCTGCGATGAACGATCTCGCAAAAGTCACCCATGATCTCGTGGCAACGGAAGAAGGCAAGAAGTATATCGAGAATACCGTGAAAGAGACGACGGTTCAGGTCCAGAAGTCCTTTGACGACATACTCGCCCGGGCCAAAGCCGAAGTGGACAAGGCAAAGGCGGATGTGAGTAAACCCCCCGAGCCAAAAAAGTAAGCGATATTTCAGGAGATTCCCGCAGGGGATCTCAGTCTCTTTTTTCCTGTGACTTTTTGTATTATGCGAGGAGGCCCGCAAGCGTACACATCCGTCTTCTTTGTCGGCACGTAATTGAACTGCTGCACCCGTTATAGTCGCCCGTCAACCGGTTCATTGGGCTTCTTGAGGTTTCCGGCCAATCGGGCAGACGTCAGCACATATCGTACAGTACCTGAGTTCCTTCTCCGGCCCGAATGGGATATATTCCCCTCTTTCTGCACGGTAACTGCAGCAGCGGAGCCCGTCAAACGAATCCTCGCGGATTGCTCCCGCCGGGCATGCCTGAACACACTCGCCGCACCGGGTGCAAACAGGTGCGTGGCACACCGGACCATACCGTGACGGCGCATCGGTCGCGAGAACGCTCAGCTGGATCCATGGGCCCCAGAGAGGATGTAACAGAAAAACATTGATCCCTATCCTACCCGCCCCTGCGGATTGTGCAACAGACCTGAATTGTATGCCACTCTCTCCGGGATACGGAACCATATCCGTCCGGAATCCATGAACTCCAAGCGCGTCTGCGATCTCTTCACAGATTTTTTTACTACGATCATCTGCATTGCAGTGATGCAGCCCGTCTTCTTTTTCGAACCATCTCCATGCATCTTTTGTCACAATATGATAGCCAAGGACAATCGCGGTTCTGGATGCCGGAAAGAAACGGGGAAAAAAAATTCTCTTTCTGTCATATCCAGCGATGAAATGGGGATTGCCCAGGCTGCGCAACAGGGATAGTTCCGGATAACCGGATTGATGATATTTTCTGCAAACAGCATGCGTTTAGCACCAGTCCCGTGATGAAACGTATTTTTAATAGGTGTAGGATTTCCCGCACCTAAATCATATCACGATAACCCGGATACAATACCGGTCCACGCTCATTTTCTGGTGAACCTGTCCTTGTAAAAACCCTGGTTGAGATACAACGCGGCTACAGGATTATGCCCAAGAGCACGGTCCTTGACCACGAGGGGCGTTGTCTCCGCTGTACAATATCGCAGGAAGAGTATGTCGTGTCCAAGACAAAGCCCGACCATGATGTTCAGCTCTGTCTTTTCACGGTTGAGGACTTCGGCCTGCATGATCGGGTTGCAGAATATATTCCCCGGCATGCCGACATCCTGCGGATTTACTTCCCCACAGAGGCATGATACGGAGACGACAGTAAAGCCGTTACGTTCAAGAATGTCAGATAAAGACCTCGATTCAGACATCAGTGCATAACACGTGGCGATGCCCAGCCGTTTCATTCCGCGTATCTTCGCGTACTCGATAATTTCATCAACCCGTGTCCAGGAAAACTTCTCTTTCGGTTTTTCTGGATTCATCACTTTATTCATATAACCAAGCCAGCCCCGGTGTACGGTCTGGTTTTCGGGCAGCAGGAATTTGTCCATCGTTTCCCTGATTAAATCCGGGTACTTTTCAGTAGGACATGATGCTGGCACGTTTCTGTTCTTTTCTTTGGAACTGCACCGGAGAATATTGCATTTTACGCACTGTGGACTATGCTTTTCCATTGCTAACCCCCCTTGATAACAACCATCCGTTTACCCCTTTAGTTACTTATATTATGAAGAATGAAAAAAGTAACACTGTTACAAAAAATATCTATTAGGTGAAATATGTCCGAATCCAGAATAACATCCAAATGTCCTGTGGAATTATTTATTGAGGTCATGGGAAGCAAGTGGAAAATTCTCATTATCTGGAACCTTAAGAACCGTACACTCCGGTTCTCCGATCTCCAGAAAAAAATGCATAATGTGAACTCGAAGACCATCACAACGCATCTCCGGGAACTTGAGAACCTGAAGATCATTTCAAGGGTCGTGTTTCCTGAGGTACCTCCCCGTGTTGAGTATTCCCTGACTCAATATGGGAAAGACCTTTTCCCGATATTTGATGCAATGCGGATATGGGGTTTACATTACCTAAAATGCGAGGGGATGAAGGCGAAGATCTGCTAGGCAGGGGGTGATCCTCCCCTCTTTTTTCCGGAGGGGGGTCACCCTCCCCCCATGCGTCGGCCCGGCAAGGAGGTACCCCCTGCACAGGACCTAAGAAGATCCGGCCGGGTCATGGCCAGGCATTTCATGTGTGACTTGCTCTTCCGACGCAATGACCCGGGGCATATCCGGCCGGCAGAGCCAGATAACCAGGCCGAATGCTGCAAACCCTAAAATTCCCAGCATCCACTGGGGGTCGTTCGGATAGTAAGACAGAATCATCCGAAGACCGCTGGTCCATAAGAAGAGGGAAAATGCGGAGACGATAAGGATGACGTACCGTATCAGCCGCGACCCTTCGGCAAGAACGACATTTGTCCTGGGCAGCACGCACCGGAAGAGATACCAGAGCCAGGCAAGAATCAGGATGGTACCTGGGATGAAGAGCACCCAGGGGCTGAGCCCCAGCCCATGATTGATGTTCCCGATATCGCCGTGCAGCGTAAACGCCCGAAACGGCATATAGGAAATCAGCTCCGTCAGGTTTACGATGATGAACCAGAATACGAGGTGAAACCACCACTTCCTCTGAAGCATTGCCCGGGAGAGAAGGAGGTATATCCCGCAACTGACGATAATCGCATGAAAGAGAAGCGGCATTACGGCAATGATCGCTGCATTGGTACCCTGTCCTGTGATAAAAAGATGCGAATACGCTACACCTTCGTCCCAACCGGTCAGGGTCACCGGGTTGCCCCAGACAATCTCAAAAGGACTCTGCATATCGCCCAGGAGGTATGCGGTCGTGCTGTGAATGAATTCATGCGCAATGACGATAAATGCCTGAAAGAAAAGATAGGTCGCGAGCACGATCAATGAATAGAATACCGCACCCCGGATCTCATCTTGTCTTTTCATCATGACCTAGGGTATTTTTGTTTCCTGATATCATTACATGCATTCAAAATAAAACATGGTAATTGTAAAACATCAGCCCCCAAAAAGATAATGGGAAAATCCAATACTCGATCAATTGAAGTTAAAAGATTCAAAAACATGAGGAATCCGCTCTCGGGGGCTCCGCCCCCGCCGCTCGGGCATCCCCCCTTGCGATAGTGCTGTATTACCT
>JACTVF010000164.1 GCA_019695435.1 Methanoregulaceae archaeon
GCGGAGGGGGGTACCCCCCACCTTCACGGACACAAGGGGAGGGGGGTGATCCCCTCTCTCAGGCACAACAGGGTGGGGGGGTACCCCCCACTCCCTCCCCCCATTTTGGTTTTTCCGGATCACGGGATCCCCCCGTACCCGTAAACTTCCTGAAAATTCCCAAAAAAAGGGCTCAGGCCCCGGCCGGTGCCGTCACGTTCCCCGTCCTATTGCCGGCCACCGATGTCGCCACGGATGCCGGAATAGCTGCCACAACATCAAGGGCCCCATAGGGAAGCGTTGTTGAATCTGTCTTGATCAGGGTGCCATCCGTATAAACCTTGACGGTCAGCGTATCTCCCGAGCCATCGTTTTTCTGGATGGATGCAGAAACAAGACCGTCATTTGCTGCCGGGATCCGGTAGAAGTGATCACCGGTGTTGGGCATTACCTGCTGGCTGCCGGTCACCATCTGCTGGTTACCCGGTGCACCCACAGATCCTGAATAGAACTGATCATAGATGATCTCCACCCAGATCCCTGAAGACGGTACGACCGGGAGCGTTGGTGTCGGGAGGGGTGTCTCGACCGCTGTCGGCATGGGTGTCGGCACGGGTGTCGGGACGGTCGTTGGCTCCGGTGTGGGGGCTGCATGCAGGAAGGTACCGGCAGGATTCTGCATCGTTTTCATGACAAGGAACCCGCCCGCTGCGATGACCAGGATCACGATGACCACTGCCGTAAGGAGTTTTGAGTGCTTCCGTTTTAGGGCGGCGGGGTCCTGCGGCGGGGGAGATACTGCCGGTCCCGGTGCAGTATCTGCATTTTCCGGCTCTTTCAAGAGATCAAGAACGATTCTCTTGGCTTTCCTGGCATTGTCGTAACCGGGATGGAGAGATAATGCCTTGTTTATGGACTGGAGGGCTTCCTGGTATTGGTCCGTCTGAATCAACGCTAACCCGCGATTATTCCATACTTCGGCCATAGTCGGGTCAATGGCGATGGCTTTATCAAACGCGGTTATTGCACGCCGGTAATCACCCTTTTCGTAAAGAGCCACACCTTCATTGAACCACGTTTGGGCCTCATCCATAATGTATAAAAAAACACTTATGGGATATACGAGTTCCTAAATATAACTCCCCCATTATCAACCGGTAATCCAGTACCGTAAAATACCAGACGTTTGAGCAATAGTTTCATAATCTCAAGATGAACAATTCAAAGCATGACTCGTGACGATATTGCCGTCTCGTTGAAAATACCGACCGGGTTGGTTGAAAAACTGGATACTATTGCAAAACAGAAGTACCTGAATCGTGATGATATTATTATTGATGCGTGTGCCTATTATTGTCAGTTCTATGATATAAACAGTGAACGGTTTCCTGAAACAATGCGCAGTATATTCTTTAATCTCGCTCGCCATGATGATGAATTTCGTACACTCTTACGGCAGATACTACGGGATGACCCCACTGCGGATTCTGATAACTACAAATAATTTTTTCATCCCGCTTTTTCCACCGACCGTCTGATTCTCTAATCTGAAGTGTTTTGAGAAAGCGGAAAATTGCCGCATGGCGTTATTAATTCCAAAAAAGGAAGTGCGCAAGCGCAAAACCCAACGAAGCGATTTAGATCGTCTGGTATCGCTCATGAGTAAACAAGGATTTCGCTGTGTAATCCTTCGCACAACCCTCCATTTATCAAGGGGAATGATGACGGTACACCCTTTTTGTCTGCAGGGGTCAGGTAGTAGTATTGGCAGATGTCGGAAGGTTTACATTCCCTGAACTGTTTACGGCAGGCGGCGACCCCAGGGTTGGAATAAGGGCCACGACATCCAGGCTCCCGTAAGGGACAGTTGTTGAATCCGTCTTGACCAAGGTGCCACCCGCAAAGATATTGACGGTCAGGTTGTCCCCGGAGCCGTCATTCTTGCTGACCGAGGCAGTAATAAATCCATCATTTTTCGGGATCTGGTAGAACTGGTCCCCGGTGTTTGGTACCATCTGCTGGCTGCCGGATACCATCTGCTGGCTGCTTGGTGTTCCTACAGACCCTGAATAGTACTGGTCATAGATAATCTCCACCCAGACGCCAGAAGACGGTACGATAGGTTGCGTTGTCGTCGGTACGGCAGTTGTTGTCAGTACTTCTGTAGGGACTGTCGTTGGTTCCGGTGTGAGTGCCGCAGGCAGGGTGGTACAGGTGTTCTTCTGCATACTTTTCATGACCATCAACCCACCGGCTGTGACTGCAATGAGCATGATCACGATGACTGTTGCCACAACGATTTTTGAGCGATTCCGTGCCGGTGCCCCAGGAACCGGTGGCAGGGGGGAACCTGCCGGCCCCAGTGCATTATTTGCATTTTCCGGATCTTTTAAAAGATCGAGAACTATTTTCCGGGCTTTCTTGGCGTTTTCGTAATTGGGATTGATAGATAATGATTTACTAATGGACTGGAGAGCCTCTTGATATTGTTCTGTCTGAATTAACGCTAATCCGCGATTATTCCATACTTCGGCCATTGTCGGATCAATGGCGATTGTTTTATCAAATGCCGTTATTGCATGCCGGTAATCACCTTTTTCGTAAAGAGCCACACCCTCTTTAAACCAATGTTGGGCATCATCCATGATGTATAAAAAACACTTATGGAATATACAAGTTCCCAAAAATAATTTCCTGATTACCGGCAGGTACACCATTCAGCGGTAACCGCGTGTTCAAAATCCAGCGGCTCTCTTAAAGGGGAAATAGTAATTTCCTTTTCTTTTGGGGTCGCCCGGCAACCTCTCCGGGTAGAGTTTTGGATCGAGGTAAGCGCGTAGCACAGGATCCAACCGGGCATTTTTAGAGCGTCTGGCATCACTCAGCCATCCGAGAAAACCCAATAGATCTTCCACAAGACCCTGCCTACACCGGACAATGAACGTACACCATACGACTCCCTCGGGGTTTTTTCCAGTTTGATCACATTTTACACCGGAGATTTGTGATAATCACAAACTGGGGGTGGGGGGTCGCGGCCTGTTTTTCGCGATCTTACCGCATAATTCGGCACGGTGTAAGGGCCCGGATTATGCATAACCGGCAGCGCTATCCGTGCAGTTTTTCGTCATGACTCCATAGGAAACAGAAGAAGTGCGGGAGCAGTGCCGGGCCGTGGCCTGATCGAGAGGGGGGTCATACACGATCCATGGTCCGACCCCCCCGATCCCCATGATACAGGCAACCCTATGTGGCCACCTATGAAGTCCGTCAGCATATCAGAACCAGGGTTCTCCAGAGCAAAAACAAGTGGCAATCAATGGTGGCACATGACAGTTACGGAATCTCCGGCTTTCACATAATTATCATTTTACGTATTCCCTGATGTCGCCGCTTATCTCACGTGCACCCACATGGAATGTTATCCTGCTCTGGCCGAAATAGTTCCAGAAAAATGCGATAATGACGGCGAGAATCTTTCCGAGAAGGTAGTTGATGGAGCAGATCTCAACGGCAAGATAGAGGACGCCGAGGGTCAGGGCCAGACTGCTCATGGACACAAATATAAAGCAGAAGAACTGGCGGAGATAATTCCGGCTTGTATCCTGAAAATTGAGGTATTTGTTCAGGAGAAAATTAACAACCATCCCGCAGGAGTACGAGATGGTCGCAGAGTATATATACCAGATACCAAAGTATTCTGTAAAAATATAGAGGAGACCGATATCGATCAGGGTGGAAAAACATCCTATGAGAAAAAACCCGGTAATTTTTTGCCGGTTGAGAACGGCCAGGATTTTACCCCCGGCCATACCATCTGGAAGATATTTCATAACGGGGATTTACCCGAAACCTGCTGCCCCGGCGCAATCATACAGGGATGCCGCGGTTCCTGATACCACAGTGCTGGTCGCGTTCACCCCGATCCCGTTGCCGGAAGGCAGGGTCACTACCGTGCAGTGCGTACTCACCCAGCTATAGATTTCGCTGTTGCCTGAGTTCATCCCTCCACCCGCACCACCTGTACCACCGGTGAGGAAGTACCGGACCTTGCCCTCTTGGATCAGGGTTGCGAGGGAGGTTATGGAGAGGATCCGGTCGCTGCCGGAGAATCCTCCGATGGACATGACCGGTTTTCCCGTCTCGATAATGAGACTCGCACCGGCCTGGCTGCTTGGGACGGCTAGTATCCAGGTCTCATTCGTATTATGGGAGAGCAGAAAATTTACCAGCTGGGCACCCGATGTACCACCGGCACCCGGCATGGTCATGGCATTCCGGCCTGATGCATAGCTGGCGTTTACATGCCCGGCGAGGCGTTCCCGGCCGGCCCCCCGGTCCTGCATGAAACTGCCCATTTCCGTGCCCGGCACAGTTCCGGCTGCTCCTATACCCTCGCCCACCCTGACTTCCTGAGGGCCAGCTACTCCCTGACTGCTCCCGTACATCAGGGGCGTGCAGGACCAGACGAAGGGGGCGACAAAGAGGAGGCCGACGGCGATGATGGCCATGTATTTCTGATGGTGGTGCGAAACCGCATTTTTCCGTATCCTCAGGTATGCAAGAATTCCTGCGCACCCGACAGTCCCAACGAGGACAAGCGGGATCAGGAGACCGGACCATGCGGCATCATACGAGAGGAAGAGAACCTGGAGGAGCCCGGTGATGAGGATCGCCCCGACAAGGATCCAGCCGTTCCAGCCTGCGGTCAGGTAATCGCGGTACATCGCAACGGCCCCGATCCCGACAAGGGCGGCAAGAGGGGGGGTGATGGTCGCAATATAGTATGTATGCCCAAATGCTGTCGTAAAACTGAAGAACAGGAGGCCGGGCACGAGCCAGAGCAGCATTGCGATGAGGGTGAGCCCCCGCTCGCCCGCAATCCCGGCATCCTCGAACCCTTTGAGCGTGAGGGAAGCCGGTCTCCGCACCCAGACAAGAAGCCCGATCAGGGCAAGGGGAAGGAGCCAGGAGAACTGTCCTGCGAGTTGTTCCCCGAAGAAACGGGTGATGCCCGGCGCTCCCTCCCCATTTGTCATGCCGCCGGCCGCGCCATCCCGTGCGGCAGCCAGATCCCCATAGGGATTCGCACCGGCTGTCCTCATGCTGCTTTGCGGTTGTTGCCCCCCCTCCCGGGGGACACCCATTCTCTGCTCCCTCGCGTCATTGCCCATGAAGAGCATCCCACGGTTTTCCAGGCCCAGTCGCTCGAGGCCGTTATAGTTGATGATGAGGCCGAGAACCGTATTGTCCCCGCTCCCGCCGATATACGGGCGCTCACTGGCTGGCACCATATCGACCGCAACTGCCCATGAGAGAGAGACAGCGAGGAGAACAAGGACGGCAACTGCCAGATGGAGCGCCCGTTTTCTAAACGAGAAGTCAGTCGTACCCAGGAAATAGACCACGAGAACAGCAGGGACAACGACGAACGCCTGGATCATCTTGATATTGAAGGCGATCCCGATGAGGATCATCTAAACGAGGAGCCAGGGGAGGGATCGTTCCCGCGTTGCCCTGAGGACGGCCCAGACCGCGAGAAGGAGGACGAAGATGAGCTGGGTGTCCATGGTGCCGTTCCGGGAGACCGCGACAAGAATAGGGGTTACAGCAAGGGAAAGGGACGCAACAAGGCCTGCCGGTTTTCCGAACGGGCGGGCAACTGTAGTATCCCGAAATCATTTGACAACATCCCTAAATAG
>JACTVF010000165.1 GCA_019695435.1 Methanoregulaceae archaeon
GGATGCGATCAAAGGGAAGCGGAGACCGAAATGACGGGGCGCGATAAACATAGATTCGATGAATTTTTCCAGCGCCGCAGATGGAAAAAGGAATATTGGTCCGAGTATCACGCTACAATGCACCGCTGCGGATCATATGACGACGGATATTACTGTACCCTCACTACTGAGGAACATCTGGCCCTATGGAAAAGAAATCACCGACAGACGGTACAGAACATAAATGAGATATGCGGTAAGCCGAGCAGGAGAATAGTGTGACCATGACGATGCGGAGGCCGAAATGATTATCCCGCTGCGACATAGATTCGGTATCAATGTCTGGCGTGAGCAAGGCGGTTGGTGTCTGCGTATCCTTTGCGGATTTCCGGCCCTGTTTGTATTTTGGAGATACCCAGATGTAACGATGCCTTGGACGTTCAAAACGGGGGTGCAGATTGGATGGATGCCATCGTCCCTGCAAGAAGGTCAAACGATCCCGGCAAAGAGTTGGTTGCGGTTATGGGAAAAACCGCAGGAGCGGAAATCATGAAGTGGCTCCATAGCACATCCGGCAAGACTAGCCACGCGAACCAACAGTTCGGTCACGCTGACTCCACGAGCATTTTCACCCGCAAGAACTGGGATGACCTCAATGTGGACAAATCCGCCAACTGCATCTCTGGCGGTCACAAGAAGTGTAAGGGCAAGATGCGGAACCTGGGCGAAGGGCCGAAGCGGATTCCGTGCGGTTGTGAGTGCCACCAGAAATAAATTTGCGGGAAACCGCCAAAACCGTGGTACGCTGTACCGGAGTCAAGACGATGGCAAAGATCAAGTTTGAGGGTTTGGCGACCGTAATCCCAGCCTCAGAAGAGAGTAACCCCGATGCTTACCTCTGCATCGGAAAAGATAACCCAGTGATCCGGGTAGGCAGTAAGAACGATCCAACTTTGCAGGAGATGGCGGACGCACTGAATGAGTGGGCAGGAAAGAATGCAGCGACATGAATCCCACATCGCGCTCATCGAAAACGGTTTTAGACCGTCGGGAAACCGTGCGGGTGTGTGGGTTGATGAGGCTGAGATCCGAGTTTGGGACTCAACCAAGGTTGTGAGGCCAGCGCGGTTTTGGGATTGGACACCGCAGCGAATCTTTGAGGAACTCGACCGGGAAGTAGCGGCGTGAGGATTTGGACTTGCGATGTCTGCGGTTTTTCGGGGCCGTGGCGAGACGGTAAATCCGCCATCTACGGTTCGATATTAACGGAAGAAGAGGGGATACCGCAGTTTTACATCTGCTCACTGGCGTGCCAGAACACAGTGAAGGACAACATCGACACGGAGTGGCGGATCAAGGTAGAGGCAGCGAAATTGCCCGAACGGCAAATGAAGGTGTTTAGAAAAGCATTTCGATCAAAGGGGAACCGTGAAGACCTACATTTGTGATTTGGATGGAACCGTGGCGGATATCTCGCATCGCCTCCACTACATCGACCGCACCCGAGAGGGAGGGCCGGACTGGGATGCGTTCTTCGACGCCTGCGGTTCCGACGAACCGATTCAGAATGTGATTGATGTTGTTCGCGCCATCGGTTTTCAGGGATGGCACGATGACCAAACGGAAATCATTTACCTGACTGGCCGCTCCGAGCGTGTGCGCGATAAAACAACCGCATGGTTGCATTACAACGGACTCCCGAAGGGTGAGTTGATTATGCGTCGGGATGGCGACCATCGGCCCGACACGATCACGAAGCGAGAGTTGATGGAGAAACTTGCGAGTGAGGGCCGGGTAGTGGTCGGTGTTTTCGAAGACCGCCCGTCGATGTGTCGCCTCTGGCGTGAACTCGGTTTGACGGTTTTTCAAGTCGGTTCTGGCGAGGAGTTCTGAGATGGCAGACGAAAGCCTCCTCGGTTTACTCCTCCGTGCTCACGCCGAAACCGCTGCACAAGAGCATGGCGAGCGATACGTGTTCGACAATATCTCTGCCTCTGCTTTCTACGGTCAGGCGAAGCAGAGTATCGAATGCGCCATCCGTCAGATCGGTTTTGCGGAGATGCACGTCGCTCGGCAGGGCGAGAGGAAGGGGAAAACCGAATGATTGGTCGCTGGATGCAGTGGCTTGTCGAGTGGGCCTGTACCCACAAGTGGCGTCCAGCATCTACCTCTCGCGGCCCTGCGCGTTGGTGCGAACGCTGCCAGAGAACCGAGGACAGAACTAAAGAAGAGTTCTACGCTGAGTTTGGGCGGATGCCACACCGCTGGTACGAGGAGAAGGGGAAAACAAATTGAGTTACTTTGACGACCAGATGGACTGTTGGTTCGAGAACGACTGTAAAGGACGAATCGAGGACTACACCCCATTCTTCCGTTCCACTCCACCAAAGAAAGTGAGTAGCGATGACCGCACCAATCGAAGAAAGCGTCAATCGGATCAAGCAAACGGTAAACTGGTTTCCCGGTCTGCTTCTCGGTTTGGAAAGGCAGTGCGGTAAGTCGCGAGCCATCCTTGAACTCGTTCGCGAGAAACATTCGGGAGATGCATTCATCTTCTCTCCTAACCAGATGCTGTCACGGCTGATGAGCAATAGGTATCGGGACTTGTATCCGAAAACCGTTCAGCCTCCGTGCATTTCGGACACTAAGTTTGTGCGTGGCTCTATGTGGCCGATCTATGTCGATGAATGGTGGATGCTGCAACGGCGCATGCAGGAAGAACTGATGGAAACGGGGCGAGTAGTCTGTCGTCTCGGAACGGAGAAATAAAATGGCTGAGGAAGTTGGAGTACGCTGCCCACGTTGCGGCTTCGGGCAAGACACGGACGGTGACGGACACTGTGCCTGGTGCCATAACCGTTCAGACGAAGAAGCGGCGGTGATGAAATCGTTTTCGGAAAGTCCCGATGCGCCGGATTCTATAAGTGTTCCGATGCGCCGCAAGAGCGGGGTGGAGTTGATCGCTGAGGAGCGTGGAAGACAGATAACATCTGAGGGATGGTCTGAGAGTCACGACGATACTCACACCAATGGTGAGTTGGCGAGGGCCGGGTTGAGTTATCTGGACACAGCACGTAAGCAGATATTGGGTGCCAGTCCCGAGCATGCTATGCTTCGTTCCGATTTCTGGCCGAATGAATGGGGAACCTCGTGGTGGAAGCCAGTGGACGATCCAGCGCGGCAGACAGCGGCACTGCCTAGTCATATTGTGCGCAACATCGTCAAAGGATGCTCACTTCTGGCGGCCGAAATCGACCGTCTGCAACGGAAAGGGACTGCATAATGGCATCGTTCTGGGTGAACGGAATCGTCGCGCAGCGGGACAAGCAGCCCTACATCCAACTCTCAAATGAAAACGGGATGTTGGGTCAACTATCTATGGCGGAGGCGCGGAATGTCGCGCATGACATTCTGACGATGTGTGCGAGAACCGAGGCTGATGCAATGGTTCTGAAATTCTTCGCAAAGAGTGACTTCCCCGACGGTGCCGGTGCTGCGCTGATGCAGGGCTTTAGTGACTTCCGAGCGGAATTAGACGACGAGAAAGTCGAAAGGAGCCACCGGGGATGATTCGCTCAACATATACCTACGTGACCATGGACGTCAGCCCATCGACCTACGCGGAAATCCGCAAGAAGTTGGTGGACGCACAGTACCACCACGCGATTACAGGGGACGGTGACGAAGAGGTCTTGGATATGCACGGACTCGCGCTGACCAAGGAAATTCCAGACGGAACCATCCTCGAAGTAGGCGATGACTCGGTAACCGTTAAGGGTGTGCCCGACTACCTCCGCGACGATGCCCCATGTATCGTTTGTTTGGACTGCGGAAGGAAGAGTTGGAGCAATCTTCGTGGCGACATCTGCGACATGATCCAGCCCAACGGATCGCGCTGTAAGGGAGTATTCGCATGACCCAGAAATTGCTCATGGGAGGTCACGAATACGAATGCGGCATCGACTACGCCTCGGGCGTAGAGGTAGTCGACCAGTACATGCGCCCAACCGCAGAGCATCCTCACGGCTCGTGGCTGCACAAGGTTGGGGATCAAGTAATGATAGCGACCGGACACTTCGCAATCGAGCATCCGGGGAAACCGAGTCCGTACTTCCACGATGGACCGCCGTTTGTACTACTTGATTTTGGGGAGGAGTGGCCGTGGCAGAAGCCCGCGAAGTAATCCGCTGTCCGCATTGCCGTCTAAACCAATTTATGACTGTGAATTTGCTGTGCCGCCGCTGCAAATATCCGCTCACGGTTTTCGCGGTCCAGCCGCCGGAAAAACCGCCTGAACCGGAGCCGGAACCGTTTGTGAAGCCCCCAGAACCGCAGAAGGGTATGACGGAAGAGGAATTCAAAACCGCGATGGATAGCCTGCGTGGTATCACAATAGGAGTGGACGGAGAATATGAACGTAAATGAAATCAAAGCGAAACTGCCGGAAGCCGAGGTCTACACGTTTGACCCAGACGCGAAGACACTGATCGTGGTGAACCGCCACATCGTCTCGCGGGAAGCTGCGATGGGGATGGTAAAGTACCTGCCCAACGCAACCATCCTTTTCGTTGATCAAGTGCGCGAGGCAGTGGCAATACTCGAGGTGAAAGACTGACATGGCACACCGGATGGGAAAGATTCACAAGGGGATTCCAAAGCATCGCAAACCACCCAAGGTTATTTGGGCGCTTGTGTTTCACGGTTTGGCCTCGACGAACCTGACTTGTGACATGCGCTGCGCTTTCCAAACGAAGAAGGGGGCAAAGCGGACATTGGCGAGGTCTACGTGGCCAGAACAAATGGAGATTGTGAAGTACGTGAGGGCAAAATAATGGGCGGACGACTTCATCGAGAACGACTACGCGCGAACGCTCGCGACCTCCAACGGCGGTTTGCACCGAAGAAATCCTACTGCCCAAACTGCAAGGAATTGCTCGTCAACGGAGGTCACTTTGTTCCTCCGTCTTTCGGTGATCCCGGCATATTTATCTGCCAGAAGAAGGAGAAAGCAAACGATGTCAGCACTCCCTGAGTTCGTAATACCACCACCCCCCGGAATGGCCCCAAAACCGCCCACACCTCTGCCGGCGGTTCCCGCAGGGCTACTTCCGGCCCCAACTGTCCTCCCTACCAAAGACGAGCAAGAGGAGTTGGAGAAAACCGCCTTCGTTTTGGCAACCGACATCCCGGTTTTCCGCTGTACCTGCTTACGCTGCAGCCATGTCTGGCCTAGTCTCAATCCCAAGCGGCCGAAGGCTTGTCCCTCATGTCATAGTATGTATTGGGACCGGGCAAGAGCGTTTCCGCCCAAGACCAGAGTGAAGAAACCGAGACCCAAGGGAGGGCGCCGCGGGAGGCCGAAGAACGATGTTAGCCAAGCAGTGGGAACGTCAGGGGCAGTTGAAGTACGCGATTCCGGACCTGAAAGCCTTCCAGGCATCCCGGTGGAGTTATTGGGAGCCTTGGGTGAACCTGAGACTGCACCAGGGGAGGATCGAGGAGGAGGATCGCCGGAAAACCGCGAAGAACCATTTCCAGTCCCTACACCAATCAACGGTGGAGTACCTCTTCCGCCTGCAGATTCCAGTGCTGTGGATCCGGGAAGTGGGTTTGGACAACCCTCTGATGACGGAGGAAGCGAGAGCCCTCCAGGTGAAGAGTTTGCAGA
>JACTVF010000166.1 GCA_019695435.1 Methanoregulaceae archaeon
GCATGGACCTGTCCGTGATTGCCGACGACACGGTGATGTTCCCCGGCACGACGGTCCTGATGCTGCAGGCATGCAGCGTGGGGCTTCTGGACAAGGCGCAGGTCTGGGTGTTCGCGGCTTATGACCGCATGCCTCACCCGGGGCAACCTCCGACGTTCGACACTTCGCGCGGGCTAGAAACAAAGTTCTACGGAACCATCGCTGCCATTTCTGAGATCGACCGCGTGCATTGCGCTTTCGACGTAGCGGACCAATTTTACTTGCTGAACTTGAGTAGCCCGCCGTACGTCATCCAGCAGTCCTGCTACTGGGGATTCGGCGACCAGAACTGCTCGGTGAACCTAGCTAGCTTCACGCAGTCTGCCGCGGTGAAGGCTGGCAGCACGTCACAGACCATATACCCCGTCGCCGCGTTCACGGCGCAGAGTTCTCCTGCTGGCGGCACGGTCCCGCTCAGCCGGCTGGCGCAAGGCATATTGACTTTCACCAGCGGCGGGAACAGCGGGCTGTCTTACACGATAGCCAGCTACAACGCGGACGGCTCCGTGACGCTGGACACGCAGACGCTGGCTGCCCCGCAGGCTGGAGACACGTTCACCGTGGTGTATGGATGCGACCGTACGCAGGTCGCGTGTAACCTGTATCTTGGACCGACCAACTACCCGAAGCACTATCCGGGATCACCGTATGTGCCTTGGCCCGAGACAATTATGTAGGTTGATTATGAAATTACTACTGACTTGGCTGCGCCATCTTGTACCGTGCTCCGACAAGGCGAAGCTGTGGAGCTTCCTCGGACACGACACGGACTTGGTTCCGGATGGGCATGGCGCGCTTGTGAACCAGTGCCAGAAGTGCGGGCGCGTGATCGAAGTGCGCGGGTTCGGACACGTGAGGACGGCATGACCAAGCGAGAAAGCATTTGTGAGATAGCACGCAGCTGGCTGAACACGCCGTACGTCAGCCATCAATGCCTCAAGCACGTGGGTGTGGACTGCTGTCAGTTCTCCGCCGCCGTGTACAAAGAGGCTGGCTACACCAGCGTATTTATCCCCAAGAAGTACACGATGCAGTGCTACCTTCACCGCGACGCGCAGGACTATCGGCTCATCGTCGAGAATTACGCCGATGAGATCACGCGCATGGAAGCGAAGCCCGGCGACATGATCCTCTTCAAGATCGGCCGTGGCTGGGGACACAGCGCCATCATATTGGAGTGCGACGCCAAGGGTCCGAGCAAGTGTATCCACTCCTACGGGTGCGGCGTTCAGTACTCGAACCCGCAGACGGCGGGGTTCCTGCGGTTCAACGACACGAAGTATTATCGTATCAGAGGAGTTGACGAGCCATGATGGGCGGCAAAGATTCGAACAGCCAGTCACCGCCAGACGTTCTTGCCGGCGTCCGCATGCCGTCCGCTTTGCTTGGCAAGGTGATTCCCATTCTGATGGGGATGCAGCGCGCCGGCATGAACCTGTACTGGTACGGAGACTTCAAAGCCGTGGCGCAGTCTGGTGGCAAGAAGGGCGGCAAGGGCGGCGGCGGCAAGGGTAAGGGCGGCGGGCAACAGTCCTATGAATACTACGCCGCGATTGAAGCCGCACTCTGCCATGGCACAATCGCGGGCGTGAACAACGTGTGGATGGCGCGCGGTGCCGCCAAAGTGCTGTCATCGAGCGAGTCCTACGTCGTGACGGGAGCGCATCCGTCGTACACTGCGGCGAACGCCAACACTTATCAGCTCAACCAAGGCGTGAGTAAGATCACGCCGTATACCTTCGCCAACGGTGGGTACGGGTCCGACGTAATCACGTTCACCTGCACCGCAGTCGATGCGTCGGCAACCCCCACGATCGTGTACAGCGTTGTTAATACTGGATCGCCAAGCGCATTACAGATAGGCGACGAGCTGACCATATTTGGAATGCAGAACGCGGCCAATAACCAGACTCTGGTTGCCGTCACGAATTTCACGACCGACCCAGACACTGGCGCGCTACTCACGTTCTCGATAGTGAACGTATCAGGCGTGGATGAGTCTGGCAGCAGTGGAACAGCCAGCGACTCGGTGTCTTCGGGCTTGATGCCGACGCCCATCACATCATCAGGCACCAACCCGCCTCCTCCTGGCAGCTACTTCTTGGACGAAGAGAACGCGACTTACTATTTCAACACTGCGGACAACGGCGCTGAGATGGTGATCGGTTATAGCTACTCGCTGCTCTATCTCAACACCGTTGAGTCGTCGAGCATCCCGAGCGGATCACCTTACCAGATCCAAGTTCAGAACTCGCCGCAGTATTATGAAGCTGATCTCGGAGTGGTCTGGGGGAATACCACCGATCGCGTGCCCGGCGCAGCTCTCACCAAAGTAAACGGTACACCAACGCTGTCCGGCACCTACTCCGTCATAGTTTCCGGTACGTTTGCCGGACGCTACACGTTCGCGCCGCCGGACGTAAACGAAGACGTGATCATCTCCTACGAAGTGTACGACGCCAGCCTGCAATCCTCTGGCAAGAAGTCTACCGCGCAGCAGACCATCGCCAACATCGACCTTCTGAACGGCACCGCTGGCGCCGGAGGGCAGGATCCTTGGACGTACTTAGAGACCAAGCACCCAGAGGCGCTACTTGGCTACGCCGGAACCGCGATCATCGCTTCACAGCAGGTACCGCTGGGGTCGAGCGCGGAAATGCCCAACTGGACTCTCGAACTACAAGGTCCTTACAACGTTGGCGGCGGCATCGTGGACTGCAATCCTGCATCCTGCATCTTTGGAATACTGTGTGATCCCGTCTTTGGAATCGGCTACCCGCAAGCCAACCTCGGTAACTGGGGCAACGCAGCTGCTTGCTGGGCAGCCAACAGTTTCTTTATCAGTATGTACATCGACTCGCAGTCCGCCGCCGCGGAGCACATCGGGGAGGTGCTCGAAGCCGGTATGGCGGCGTGCTTCTTTTCCGAAGGCTTATTCAAGATCGTACCGTTGTCCGACACGGCAGCAGCCGGAAACGGCGCGACCTATCTGCCCAACACGCAGCCAGTGGCGACGCTGAGCGATTCGGACTTCATTACGGCAAAGAAGGGCAAAGATCCCGTCACGATGAAGAGAAAAGCGTGGCAGGATGTAAAGACGCGCGTCCAAGTCGAGTTCTCGGACCGCCAGAACGCATACAATCAGTCCATCGTGATGTCGACCGATGACAACGCCCGCAACAAGTACGGGCTGCGCATCGAAGATCCGCAAAGCTGGCATTTCATAACGACCTATCCGGCGGCGTATTTTGCAGCCAACATGAGGCTCAAGCGGTCCGTGTACATCCGCCGCGAGTTCAGCTTCACGCTCAAGAGCACATGGTCGTTCTTGGAACCCGGGGACATCGTAGAGATCACAGTCGCGCGCCTTGGATTGATCAACTTCCCCGTGCGCATAAAGAAGACCGTTGATGACAAGAAGAAAGGTCTGTCCATAGAAGCCGAGGAGTTTCAATTTGGAACCATGTCGCCAGCATTCTACGCAAGCGAACCGGCGGTAGGGTATCAGGCTACGGAGTCCTCGCAGGACGGTGGTAACACGGATGTTCTCATCATCGAAGTTCCAGATCGCGCCAATGGTTACAAAGGAAATCAGCTCAAGATGTGGTGCGAAGGTGAAGTATCATCGCAGTGGGGTGGCTGTCAGGTGTTCCTCAGCGCCGGAGATGATGCAGAAGTATCGCACGTCAACATCACAAATGGCATAATCACCGTGACATGCAATAACGACTTCGCTGATGGCGACCAAGTCTGGTTCAATCAACTACAGAACGCCACCTTCCTCAACTTCGCAAACTTGCCAGGCGGATTGACCATTCTTTCGACATCGCAGTCTTTGGGACAGTTCACGGCGTATGCCAATCCGTCGTTGATGCCGGCGAGCTACAGCGCCGCCGACTCTGGCGTGGCTGCAGTGCAAGGAGACTACGCGCAGATCGCCAGCGTCCGCACTCCAGGCATCACTGGCACGTTGGCCGCCCCAATCGGATCTTCGGACACATCCATGACGGTGGTGTTCAATAACGGAACGCAGGTTCCTAGCACCAGCTCCTCGACGAAGGCGGAAGCGAACGCGACCATGCTAGCCATTGCCGACGCGAGCGGCACCGTCGAGTTCGTGACCTACACCAACGCAGTACTTTTAGCATCTAATGCTTACCAGCTCACGGGGCTGGCGCGTGGGCAGCTCGGCTCTGCGGTGGCGGCGCATACGTCCGGAGCGGACGTGGCGTCGTTCGTGAACGCGAACGTCACCTACACTTACGATCCCAGTTTGTGGAACCGCATCGTATTCCTCAAGTTTCCATCGGTCAACCTGCTGAACGGCGGTACCCAGTCATTGGCGGCAATCGGACCCATACCTCTCGTACTGCAGGGAATCGGACCCGGAGCTGTGGACGCCGCAACCGGAATTTTCCGCCCTGGCAAAGGATCTATTCCAAACGCATGGTCTGGCTCGCTCGTCTATACGTCCAATACCAACAGCATCACGTGGTCTTGGGGCGAGGTAGATGCGGTAACGAACATTGCCATTTCTGCTGGTGTTTTAACGGTCACGTGCGCCAATACGCTGGTCGTCAATCAAGTGGCTCAGATAGGGACGCTTGCGCACGCGACGCAGCTGAATAGTTTGATATTGATCGTTCTTTCGGCTACCTCATCACAGTTCACTGCACTTGTATCGCTTCCGAACTACACGTCGCATGTAGATTCTGGAAACGTGACGGGATTCCTCACGTTATCTCGCGCTGGCATTCCTTCCCCAGCCAGCGGAAATAACTTGGAGCTTTCATTGTTCACAGGGAGCGTAACGATCACAGGGCTGACGAGCGGAACCACATATTACTTCTATCCGTATTTCGATGATGCCAATCCGCCGGCGGCGTTCACGACGAATTTCTTTGACTCCGGAGGGCAGTCATACTATTATCAGACCTATTTCGGCGGCATCAGTTTCGTAGGAGCTTCCGCTGTGACTGGCGGTTTGGGTACACCCGCCATCGCGTATTTGGTGAATACCGGAGCTGCAGTTGTGGTTATGGGGCGCAACGACCATGTGCCGTTGGGTTCGGCCGCGGTATCAGCTGCGACCACTTCATCCGGCTCTGGCGGTGGAAGCGGCGGTGGTCAGGGCGGGGGTGGCGGATGCCCTGCGGTCGATATGTTCTTGCTTGATGAGCTTAAAGTCCGAGACGTAGCACGTGATCGTTCCATCGATGTGCTGGCTGGAGATGTGGATATGGTTCAAGAGGCTGCGCGCGTTCTTGATGTTAGTTTTGCCATGCAGCCTTGCGTTCGCCTTGCAACGGAGAACGGAGCAGAGGTCATAGTATCCGAAAGCACGCCGGTATATTCCCCAGATGGACCTGGACGCTATGCGCCAGAGCTTGAAATTGGAATGCGCGTCATAACAGACGTTGGTAGCGGCCCAGAATTCTCACCGCTAACGTGCGTTGGGATACTAGCGCAAACTCAGATGGTGGCGCGCATAAATTGCGGCGGGCGCAACTTCGCTGCCGGAAAGGAACCGAACCGACGGATATATACGCATAACTCTCCGCCGATTCAAAAGTAGAGGACAAAATAATGCGCAGATTCTAC